>NZ_JBPPZG010000019.1:0-31610 GCF_051918545.1 Pseudogracilibacillus amylolyticus (SeqCode)
GATCTCCACAAGAATCGTCAACGAGGTGGAACATATTAACCGCGTTGTGTATGATGTGACGAGTAAGCCGCCTGCTACGATTGAGTGGGAATAATTCACTAAGGGCATTTGAAGTGAAAACGTTGATTTGACAGCATTTTAGGGACACATAAAATGGGTGAAATGATTAAAAATCAATAGGTTCCCCGCCAAAATCCCGCCAAAGGAATAGGCAGGGAAGTAGAGCTACTGTATAAAAGCAGTGGCTCTTTTTTTTGGTGCGCCAGGCATGGCGACTATCTAGGTGGTGAAAATCCATCGTGGGGGTACACATCAACCAACCACTAGAGAAGCGCAAGGTGTTTATCGTGAGGTAAAGGCTGAAGGAAGCGTGTATCAAAATCTTGGCTCGACGAACAGAAATCTGATACCAAGGCTCTGTAGGCGGACAAGGCTCCCAAACAAGTCAAAATCCAAAAGATGTGCGTAACCCTACAGAGTAGATTAGGCGAGTAAAAGAGGAAAGATAGTTGTCTTACCCTGGGAGGTCTCACGGACAGCTAAGGAGTCCCCTAAAAAGAAAGCTGGTCGAAAAAGGTTTATCGTGAGAAGTCAGCCGACGCCGTAGTAGTGATGAAAAATCATGAAGGGCTGAACAATTTATAGTGTTTCTACGCCATGAATGCACGAAGGATAAACTTCTGAATGTGTTAATGATGAAAGTATGAGCGTATCTCAGAGGATAGTCAAAATAGAAGTGTTCTTCGTCACGTGAAAGGAAAGGAAGAAACGAGTGTGGAACTTTTAGAAAAGATATTAAGTAACCAGAATATGAACGAAGCCTATCTTCGAGTGTACCGAAACAAAGGTGCAGGTGGAGTAGACGGCGTAACTGTAAAGGAACTGAAAGCATACCTGAGGGAACATAAAGAGGAATTAAGAACGCAAATTCGGAAAAGAAAATACAAACCATTGCCAGCAATGCGGGTAGAGATTCCGAAAGAAAATGGAAAGATGCGCAAATTGGGTATTCCTACAGTGGTTGATAGAGTTGTCCAACAGGCAATTAGCCAAGTGCTTAGCCCGATATTTGAAAAGCAATTTAGTGATTACAGCTATGGCTTCAGGCCAAGAAGAAGTTGCGTAATGGCAATCACGCAAGCATTGGAATATATCAATGACGGGTACGGGTGGCTGGTGGATATTGACTTAGAACGATTTTTCGATACGGTTCATCATGATAAGTTGATGCGAATTATCTCGCACACGATAAAAGATGGAGATGTGATTTCTCTGATACGAAAATACCTCGTAAGTGGTGTGATGGTCGATGGAAAGTATGAAGATACAACCATAGGAACACCACAGGGAGGCAACCTTAGTCCACTTTTAAGCAATATTATGTTGAATGAGCTAGATAAAGAACTGGAAGCAAGAGGGCTGCGTTTCGTAAGATACGCAGATGATAGCCTTATCTTTGTGAGAAGTGAAAAGGCAGCAAATCGAGTACTTACTTCCATTACAACATTTATCGAAAGGAAGCTTGGACTAAAGGTAAATGCGGAGAAAAGTAACATAGCACGCCCGACGAAAACCACATTTCTCGGCTTTGGATTCTACTATGACGCAAATAAGAAGAAATTTCAACCGAGACCCAGTAAAGCATCGGTACAAAAATTCCAAAGGAAACTTCGTCGATTGACGAAAAGAAACTGGAGTATCTCCTTAGATGACAGAATCGTTAAATTAAAACAGGTCATTTATGGTTGGGTTAACTATTTTAGGAAAGCCAAAATAAAGAGCGTTTTAGAAGCCATCGATGCGAAGTTACGCTCCAGAATAAGAGTGATTATCTGGAAGCAGTGGAAGAACAACAAAAAGAGAATCAAGTCTCTCGTCCAACTGGGCATACCAAAAGAAGAAGCTAGAGGGCTAACTTACTGCAGAAAAGGTCTCCGATTTATTGGACTATCGAAGGTTGTTCATAGAGCTTTGTCTAATAAAAGGTTAAGGCAAAGAGGGATCCCCTTTGCCTTAGACCGTTATCTAAAAGTACACACTGAAATATAAATTGAACCGCCGTATACGGAACCGTATGTACTGGTGGTGTGAGAGGGGCGAAAAGTTATTTAGCTTTTCCCTCTACTCGATTTTATAAAGTCAATGAAATGGACGAGTAGAAAGCTTTTTAAGTTTTAATACCTTAAAAATTAGAGTTAGTATTAAAATACCTTAACGACCTTAGGTAGAGAATGTTCTCCGCCAGAAGGTCGTTTTTTATTTTAAAAAAAGTGTAAAAATCAGACTATCTGTATAAACACTGGATTTACAAATGCTTTTCAAGGATTAAGTATTACATTTTACCACTAATTTACTACTTTTGGATGAGTCTTGATACGACGATATATCCTAGAAAAATGAAAAACCATAAAAGATACTTCCATTGTGAAAATTGAATATGTAATAGATAGACACTTCAAATAAAGGTGTCTATTTTGTATTTAATAATTTATAAGATAAACGAATGGAAAACATTCTAACATTAGTTTAAAAATCAAAATCCCTTATAAGTATTTCATCCCTTTATTCAAATATATACTTGAATGAAATCTGTAAATAAGATATTATATAATCAAATAAGTATTTGAATGAAGATGGAGTGATTACTTTGGTTAAAAAAGCCATGTGTGAAGTGTATTGTTATGACGAAGAAAAAGTCAATCGTATACAAGAAGAATTACAAAAAGAAGAATTATCTTATGTTTCTCAATTGTTCAAAGTACTTGCAGATGAAAATAGAACAAAAATTTCTTATGCTTTATGTATAGACGATGAGTTATGTGTATGTGACATTGCAAATATCATAGGCTCTTCTGTGGCAACTGCCTCCCACCACTTGCGAACACTGCATAAACAAAAAATTGTGAAGTATCGAAAAGAAGGAAAACTTGCTTTTTATTCATTGGATGATGAACACATTAAGCAATTAATTTCGATTACGTTAATCCATCAGAAAGAAGAGAAAGCAAATGTCTGAATCACTCACAAAAGAAGGAATGAAAACTTATCGTGTGCAAGGGTTTAGTTGTGCGGGGTGTGCAAAAACTTTTGAAAATAATGTAAAGAAATTACAAGGCGTGGAAGATGCCGAAGTTAATTTTGGAGCGTCAAAAGTTTATGTAAAGGGGCAAATAACCATTGAAGAGCTTGAAAAAGCAGGATCATTTGAAAATTTAAAAGTGCGAGATGAGAAAGAACAAAAGGTAGATCATGAACCTTTTTGGAAACAAAAAGAAAATATAAAGGTTTATATTTCAGCCATATTACTTTTGGTTAGCTGGTTTTTAGGAAAACAATTAGGAGAAGAACATTTTCTTCCGACAATCGGGTATGCACTGTCTATTTTAATTGGCGGTTACACGCTTTTTATTAAAGGGCTTAGAAATCTGAGTAGATTACAATTTGATATGAATACGCTTATGACCATTGCGATTATTGGTGCAGCCATTATTGGCGAATGGATGGAAGGTGCGACGGTTGTTATCCTTTTCGCTATTAGTGAAGCATTGGAACGCTATTCCATGGATAAAGCCCGTCAATCAATTGAATCGCTAATGGATATCGCACCAAAAGAAGCATTAATCCGTCGGGGAAATCAAGAAATGAGTATCCATGTAGATGACATTAAAATTGGCGATATTATGATTGTAAAGCCTGGTCAGAAATTAGCAATGGATGGCACAGTTTTGACAGGAACATCCACCTTAAATCAAGCTGCCATTACAGGTGAAAGTGTTCCAGTTACAAAAACAGTAGATGACGAAGTATTTGCTGGAACATTAAATGAAGAAGGTTTACTCGAGGTTAGAGTAACCAAACGAGTGGAAGATACTACACTTTCAAAAATCATCCATCTTGTAGAAGAAGCACAAGCAGAACGTGCACCTTCTCAAGCATTTGTCGATAAATTTGCTAAATATTATACACCCGCAATCGTCATTTTAGCTATGCTAATTGCTGCTATTCCGCCATTAGTTGTTGGTGGAGATTGGAGTACATGGATTTATCAAGGGTTAGCTGTACTTGTAGTTGGTTGCCCTTGTGCTCTAGTTGTTTCTACACCAGTAGCGGTAGTGACTGCCATAGGGAATGCTGCGAAGAATGGTGTGTTAATTAAAGGCGGTGTTTATTTAGAGGAAACAGGAAACCTTAAAGCTATTGCTTTTGATAAAACAGGAACTTTAACAAAAGGGATTCCTGCTGTCACAGATATTGTAACGTATAGCGGAAGTGAAGATGAGTTAATGACGATTACAGCAGCAATTGAAAAAGGCTCACAGCACCCTCTTGCTTCTGCTATTATAAAAAAAGCGGAAGAAAAAGGATTACATTTCAATGACGTGTCTATTGAAGAATTTCAATCCGTTACAGGAAAGGGCGTTAAAGCAAGGATAAATCATGAAATATATTATGTAGGAAGCCCGAGTCTTTTTGAAGAACTGCATAATCAAATAGGAAGTAAACAAAGAGACAAGATTACTGATTTACAAACAGCAGGAAAAACAGTCATGGTTTTAGGAACAGAAACAGAAATCCTTGCATTCATTGCGGTGGCAGATGAAATAAGAGAATCATCCAAAGAAGTTATCAGCCAATTAAATCATCTTGGAGTCGAAACAGTTATGTTGACAGGTGATAATCAACGAACCGCACATGCGATTGGACAACAAGTTGGGGTTGTAGATGTCGAAGCTGATTTATTGCCAGAAGATAAGTTGACCTTCATTAAAGAACTTCGAGAAAAACACCAACAGGTAGCAATGGTTGGTGATGGCGTGAATGACGCTCCAGCACTAGCAGCTTCTACGGTCGGAGTAGCTATGGGTGGTGCAGGAACTGATACAGCACTAGAAACAGCAGATATCGCTCTGATGTCAGATGATTTGAATAAGTTACCGTATACCGTTCAATTAAGTCGAAAAGCATTGGCGATTATCAAACAAAATATTACGTTCTCTCTAGGAATTAAAGCTGTTGCTTTACTGTTAGTTGTACCTGGTTGGTTAACATTATGGATAGCGATATTTGCAGATATGGGGGCGACATTGCTTGTAACATTAAACAGTTTACGATTATTGAGGATTAAGAAATGAAACATTCCATGACATATGACGTCATAATAATTGGCGGCGGGCAAGCTGGTTTAGCTATGGGGTTTTCACTAAAACAGAAAAACATTCCTTTTGTTATTCTTGATGAGAATGAGCAAACTGGCATGTCTTGGCGAAAACGTTATGATTCATTACGTTTATTTACTCCTAGAAGTTACAGTCAATTGCATGGATTTCATTTGAAGGGTGATCCTAAAGGGTTTCCAGATAAAAATGAAATCGCAGATTATTTAGCTGCATTTAAAATAGAGAATGAATTACCCGTCCATCATGAGAAAGTCATCAAACTAACTCAGAATGAGAAGAAACAGTTTTTAGTCACCACTCCAAATAATACGTATAAAGCTAAACAAGTAGTTGTTGCTACTGGTACTTTTCACAATCCGTTTGTTCCAAATGTTCATGATGGAACTGCAAATTTTGAAATTCATGCTTCTAAATATCAGAATCCGTCTCAAATACCTAATGGGAATGTTTTAATCGTAGGTGCTGGTAATACAGGTGTTCAAATTGCGGCAGAATTGAGTAAAACACACCAAGTTACACTATCACAAAGCAAACCAATAAAACGTGTTCCTCAAAATATTGCTGGGCGAAGTCTCTTTTGGTGGTTAGAAACATTCCGAATTGGTCGGGCAAAACCAGATTCTTTTATCGGAAAAATGTTAAGAGAACGAGAACCTTTAATAGGAAATGATTTCAAAACGGTTCAAAATAATGTGGAAATCGTTGGTAGGCTAAGTGAAATTAAAAATGGTAAAGCATACTTTAATAGTGGTATATCTAAACAAGTGCAAAATGTGATATGGGCGACTGGCTATCGAAATGATTATTCATGGATACAAATTGAAGGAGCTTTAAGTAATGACGTAAGACCTTTACACTCTTTTGGTGTTACGAATGTAGCTGGATTGTATTTCATAGGGCTAAGTTGGCAAAGTAAAAGAAGTTCAGCTCTTATTTATGGCGTTAGTAATGACGCTGAATATTTGGCTCAGAATATTCAGCAGTACGAAGTAAAATTGGAAAAACGACAAAATTTATGAGGACAATATACATTTGATAGTGGTCTTTTTAATAAATTTGGAATATGGAAATATATCTATAATCAAATCTAAAACGTCATTTGAACAGCACTCTACTGAAAAATGACGTTTTTAAAGTATGATTATCTGATAAGTATTGAAGTAATTTTATAAGAACTTTATTTATTTTCGTTTCCCCCTTTTTATACTGTTGCATAAATGGAAAGACGAAAAAAATTATAACATTAAAGTAAATAACCTCAAAAGTAGGTTTCTTTAAATTAATTAAAATAGAGATATTTACTTTACTAATTTTCTAATCCTCAATAAACCCTGAGATACTATCGCCAATACAGGTAGTTCGATTAATGGACCGATTATAAGAGCAAGAGCAATTAATGGTTGATCAGGGAAAGCTGTTACTACAATGGCTAAGGCAATAGGTGAATTTCTTGCAATAGTTGTCATATTTAAACTTACTGTATCTTTGTAGCTAAACTTAAATACTTTACCTACCGTCTGAGAAACAATAAAGTTTATGATGAAAAATAGTAAAAGTGGAAGAAGGATTAAAAAGATTACTTCTAAATTATTTATTAAATAAGAGCCTTGCGAGGCAAACATCGCTATGATAGCTAAACACAAAAATACAATTTGTGAGGAAGCAAAAAAAGAAATCAATTTCTTTTCTAAGAATGCTTTCTTCTTATTGAATAAATAACGTGTTACATTAGCTAGTAAAAATGGGACAAATAACACAAGAATGACACTTTCTATTATAGTGGATAAACCAACTGTCTCCATTGTACCTGCAAAAATGAACAAATAAATCGGTAACAACATCACTTGCAAAATTAAGTTAACTGGTAATATCGATGTGGAAAGTGACATATTCCCTTTCGCAATCGATGTAAAGATTAAATACCAGTCTGTACATGGAGTAACAAGGAATAAAATGAAACCAAGCCATAAAGCAGGATGATCGGACAAAAAGATTGCTCCTAATCCCCATGCTAAGATTGGCGTCCATACAAAATTAATTACAGTACTTGTACCTAAGAATTTTACGTTTTTGAAGGCAGCTTTGAGATTTTGTAATGGAATAGTTAAAAACAACCCGTACAGCATGAATAATAAAAATGGAAGAATAAATGTTTCAGCATTGTTTTCAAAGATACTAAACTGCCCTAAAAATAGACCAATCCCTACTGCTATCAAAATAACTACGGATTGAAACTTTTCAATAAGATTCATATAATAACCACCTTCACATAATAGTGGCAGATGTGCACAACTAACCTTTAGTTTTAAATGTACATTATCTTTTAAAATATAGCATTATAGATATTGACTTCGAATTTAGAAGGAGAGATTGAATTGAATGAGGAACAGTGGGAAGCAATCAAAAATAACAATAAAAAATATGATGGTATGTTCTATTATGCCTTAACAACAACAAAAACAGTTTGTCGTCCTTCTTGTACAGCCAGAACTCCTAACCCAAAGCATGTTATTATCTATAATGATTTAGATTCAGCTATTATGGAAGGATTCAGACCTTGTACGAGATGTAAGTCGAATCACCTGGAATGGCAAGGGTATAAAGAAGAAATTACAAAATGCGTACGGAAATATATACAAGAACATTATAAAGAAAAGATTACTTTAACCATGCTAAGTAATGTTTTGCATAAAAATCCATACTATATACAACGTAGTTTCAAAGAAATAAAGGGAAAAACGCCTTTAAATTATGTACATGAACTAAGAATGAAAGAAGCGAAAAGATTACTTTTATTTAAAGAATTATCAATAACAGATATTGCCTTAGAAGTTGGTTATAGTGACAGTACTCAATTTTCTGCAAAGTTTAAAAAATATCATGGATTCTCGCCAAGTTGTTATAGAAATTCATTACTGAAAACACAACAATAAATAAAACAGATCACAAGTGCTTATATAATTATTAACTTTATATACAAATTTAATAGGTTCACTTAGAACGTCACCTAAACAGTTTTAACTGATAGTTGACGTTTTTTTATGAAATTATTTAGAAACAGACAGTTGTTTTGACCAAATTAAATGAAAAGGAGAACGCTGCATGATGTCTATGAATGAACAGGAAATATATGAAAATAAGGTCTTGGAATGGATTGAAGATCATTTTGTTCTGAACGAAGTTGAAATTGAAGACTATCCTTTTTTTCTTCATGGAAAATTGGTACGTGATAAACAAGATAAAACAATGGTTGTGTTTTGGTGTGTGATTTATGGACGAGTAGATTATCGTTTTCAAGACGCATAAGGAGTGATGAATCATGCAGATGTTTAACTCTCGTTCCCCTCCCACTCCCTTTATGTCTAATTATGAACCATGAATCAAAAACTAAAATAAGAAAAGAGGTCTGTATCGTGGAATTAAAATATGTAATCCCGAACATGGAAAAAACATTTGGTAACTTAGAATATGCAGGAGAAGGAAAAGTCGAACAGCGACGAGTTAATGGAAGAATGACAACCCTATCTCGCAGCTATAATCTCTATTCTGATGTTCAGCGGGCAGATGATATTGAGGTCGTTCTCCCACAGGAAGCTGGGGAAAAATTCTTTGAACATGAGGAAAAAGTAAAATTAGTCAATGCTCGTATTACCGCAGAAGGCTATAAAATCGGGGATCGTGGTTTCACAAACTACAAATTACATGCTGACGACATCGTCAAAGCATAAGGAGGATTTACACATGAGATTAGCACAAGGCATTATCTTAGATAAAGAAAAGACATTTGGATTATTAAAGTTTTCGGCATTACGACGTGAGGTCTTTCTACAAAACGAAGATGGAACGGTATCATCCGAAGTCAAAGAACGCACCTATGATTTAAAATCGAAAGAACAGGGACGGATGATTCAAGTCAGTATCCCTGCTTCTATTCCTTTAAAAGAATTTGATTATAATGCAGAGGTGGAAATGGTTAATCCTGTGGCTGATACCGTTGCAAACGCCACTTTTCGTGGTGCAGATGTAGATTGGTTCATAAAGGCAGATGATTTGGTCTTAAAAGGAAAAGCTGCACCTATAGGCGATAAATCCGTAAAGAAGCCAGTTGATAAGGGTAAATAAATATGAAGTTTTTTAAAAGACGAGGGAAACGTATTAAAGAAAAGGACGCTTCCCTCGTTTTTCAATTTGTGTTTATATCGTTAGTTGGTGTATGGCTTCTTTCCTTTCTCCCTTTTCACTTGTCATTTTTATTGACTAGCAAGTGGCAGCTAGAGGTTTTTAAAGCCCATTTTATCAGTATGTATGGATTGGTGACACTGCTTATTAGTCTTGTTTTAACAGCAGCATGTTCCTTTGTCTATTATCGTTATTGTTATAACCATCTCAAACAGATTATTCATCGTCAAAAGCTCTCAAAAATGATACTGGAAAATGGTTGGTATGAAACAAAACAAGTCGCTAAAGAGAGCTTTTTTAAAGACATTTCTTCTGATAAAGCAAAGGAGAAAATCAGTCATTTTCCTAAAATCTATTATCGTTTTCAGAAAGGATTGCTGTATATTCAGACTGAAATTACACTTGGAAAGTTTCAAGAACCACTCTTAAACTTGGAAACAAAATTGGAAAGTGGTTTGTATTGTGAATTGATCTCAAAAGAATTACATGATTCCTATGTGGAGTATGTGCTTTTCTATGACGTGATAGCGAAACGGATTCCCATTACAGAAGTCACTGCACAAGATGGCAGCCTAAAACTTATGGAATCCATGTATTGGGAATACGATAAGCTCCCTCATATGCTAATCGCTGGTGGAACTGGCGGTGGGAAAACGTACTTTATTCTCACTATTATTGAAGCCTTATTAAAAACAAACGCAAAGCTATATATTTTAGATCCAAAAAATGCTGATTTAGCTGATTTGTCTACTGTCATGAAGGATGTATATTACAAAAAAGAAGATATAATGGCGTGTATTAACCAATTTCATGAAGCCATGATGGCTCGAAGCGAAGAAATGAAGCAAATGGAAGGTTATATAACAGGAGAAAATTATGCTTATTTAGGTTTGTCTGCCCATTTTTTAGTATTTGACGAGTATGTAGCGTTTATGGAGCTGCTTACTTCTAAAGAAAACACAGCAGTTTTAAGCAAATTAAAACAGATTGTCATGCTTGGGAGACAAGCAGGCTTTTTTCTAGTCCTAGCCTGTCAACGTCCAGACGCAAAATATCTTGGAGATGGAATAAGGGATCAGTTTAACTTTCGGGTAGCTCTTGGTCGAATGAGTGAGCTTGGGTACGGAATGATGTTTGGAAGCGACGTTCAAAAACAGTTCTTTCTCAAACAAATCAAAGGTCGTGGCTACGTGGATAAAGGAGATAATGTGATTTCTGAATTTTACACTCCCTATGTACCTAAAGGTCATGATTTCCTACAAGAGATAGGTAAACTTGCAAACTAAAGGCTGCCAGACAAGCGGCGTACGAAGTGAAAGCCGCTTGTCTGGCTAAGCCTTGCGTGGCGATAGCCACGCCTTGACCCCCCATTTCTAACAGGGGGGTAGAAAAGCAATTAGAAACAGGCTCAAAAACCTTTGAACACTTGATGGCGCAAGGGTTTGGAATACATGAAGATGATGTCAGCTAATACGCTTTTAGTTGACATCTTTTTTAGTTAGGAGGAATCCTTTTGAAGCAACCAGTCTGGTATCAATTATTAAAAGAAAAAAGATTGGAATATGGCGTATCACAAAATAAACTGGCTACTCATGCCGGGATTACAAGGCAATATATAAGTCAAATGGAGACAGGAAAAGTGAATCCCTCAGAAACGCTGAAAGAAACTTTGTTTGATATTTTGGAACGATTTAACCCGGAGGCTCCACTGGAAATCTTGTTTGATTATGTTCGGATTCGATTTTTATCCACTGACCCAGTTCCAGTGATTGAAGACATTCTACAGTTAAAAATGGAATATATGTTGCATGAAGATTATGCGTTTTACTCCTATATCGAGCAGTACGTCTATGGAGATATTACAGTTATGGTATCTCCCGACGAGGATAAAGGCTGTTTATTGGAATTAAAGGGGAAGGGATGCAGGCAATTTGAAAACTTTTTATTAGCTCAACAACGTACATGGTTTGATTTCTTCATGCATGTATTTCGAGTAGGGGGAGTATTTAAACGTATTGACCTTGCAATAAACGACAAGACAGGCATATTAGATGTTCCGTTTTTAACAAAAAAATGTCACAACGAAGAATGTATCTCGGTTTTTCGTAACTTCAAGAGTTATCGTTCTGGTGAACTTGTCCAGGGAGAAGAAAAACGGGATATGGGAAATACCTTATATATTGGTTCTTTAAAAAGTGATGTTTACTTCTGCATTTATGAGAAGGATTATGAGCAGTTTGTTAAATATGGTGTGTCACTGGAAGATACGGAAGTGAAAAATCGCTTGGAAATTCGTCTTAAAAATGATCGTGCGTACCATGCGATTGTTGATTTAATGATGTATGAAGACGCCGGCAGGACTTCTTTTTCTATTATCAATCGTTATATCCGTTTTGTAGATAAGGATGAGAAGAAGCGGCGGAGCAGTTGGAAAGTTAATGCAGATTGGCAGCGATTTTTAGATTTTGGGGTGAATCGAAAGATTTCTTTAACCACCAAGCCTGAACCTTATACGTTTGATAAGACACTAAGGTGGCTGGCGCATCAAGTCGCACCTACGTGGAAGTTAGCTACCAAACTGGATGAAATCAATCAAACGACGGTTATCAAGGATATGCTTAAACAGGCAAAATTAACTGAACGTCATCAGAAATTGCTTATGCAACAGGCTATTTCCACAGAGGATGTCATACACCCTCCTTCCAAAAAAGAGTGAATGACAGAAAGGAGAAATTTTTATGAATTTCGGCCAAAATTTGTACAATTGGTTTTTAGACAACGCTCAATCATTAGTCTTAATGGCTATCGTAGTGATTGGGATTTATTTGGGATTCAAACGAGAATTTTCAAAACTGATTGGCTTTCTAGTGATTGCTTTAGTAGCGGTCGGATTAGTCTTTAATGCCGCAGGAGTGAAAGATGTATTGTTAAATCTATTCAATCGGATTATTGGGGCTTAATAGGACCCGTTCTTTTATGAAAGATAAGTGTTCCTTCTTATGTTTCGTAAAAAACGGGTGGACCAAGCGCTAGCGCGGTAGAGATTAACAAATCTATATTATATATCAGCAGATAAACGGTTGCTGTTTTTATTTAAGAGGAGTATGTTTCATGAACACAATTGTAGCTGTAGAAAAAAGAGACGAATTAGATGAAGCTTTATTAGAAGTAGGTATGTCCGTTCAAACAGGAGATGAAATTTGCGATAAAGCAATGGAAGAAGCGAATGATAGGAGGGAGGATGATTCACAGGTTATCATCATTAAGTTGGAAGATGATCCGGCAGATTTATCTATTACTGAATTTGAATTATTAAATGATGAAGATAATCCAGAGGTGAAAAAACTTTCCTTTAAAGCGTTTTATTATCTTTAATAATTATATCATTAAAAAGAAAGGTTAAAGCGTGGAGCAGTGACACTTATTGTTTACTGCTTTTTCTATGCGCATTTTTATGAAAAAGGTCGTGATAACAAATGGACATGCAAGTGTATATAGCTAACCTTGGAAAATATAACGAAGGAGAGTTGGTTGGTGCTTGGTTTACGCCACCTATAGATATGGAAAATGTGAAAGAGCGTATTGGCTTAAATGGGGAGTATGAAGAATATGCGGTACACGATTTTGAGTTACCTTTTGAAATAGATGAATACACACCGATTTCAGAAATCAATCGACTGTGTGCCATGGTAGAAGAAATTGAAGGAACGCCATTGTATGACGCTCTTTCAGAAGTGCACGGTTATTGGTTTGGTAGCTTAGAAGAATTACTGGAACATCAAGATGATATTATTTACTATCCTGATTGTGAAGACATGGAAGATGTTGCGAGGTATTTGATAGAAGAAACAGGCGTGCTTGGAGAAGTACCTGCCAATCTACAGAATTATATTGATTACAAAGCTTTTGGACGTGATCTTGAAATTGAAGGCAGTTTTCTAGTCAGCTCGCATGGTGTATTTGAATATCCGCAGTAAAAAGAGCAGCAGCTTGTTCAATCGGACAGGCTGCTTTTCAATGTATGAAAGGATGATTATCTTTTGAAAAAGCTAAAAAGTTATACCCGTATTTGGTCAGTGGAAAAAGTGATCTATGCCATCAATGATTTTCGTTTGCCTTTTCCCGTCACGTTTAATCAAATGACATGGTTTGTTCTTTCTCTTTTGGCAGTCATGTTATTAGGAAATCTCCCGCCTCTTTCTCTGATCGACGGTGCATTATTAAAATATGTTGGTGTCCCTATTGGAATCACGTGGTTTATGAGTAAAAAAAGCTTTGATGGAAAAAAGCCGTACGGATTTCTTAAATCAGTTGTGACCTATTTTATAAGGCCAAAAATGACTTATGCAGGAAAAACCGTAAAACTTCAAAAACAGACAGTTGATGAAGCTGTCACTGCGGTAAGGGGGAAGGCGCATGCGCTATCCGATTAAATATATCGAAAACAACCTTGTTTTTAATCATGACGGAGAATGCTTCGCTTATTATGAGTTATTGCCATATAATTATTCCTTTTTATCGGAGGATGAAAAAATACAGGTCCATGAACATTTCCGTCAATTAGTTGCTCAAAATCAAGATGGGAAAATTCACGCTTTACAAATCAGTACAGAAAATAGTATTCGTTCTGTACAGGAAAAAAGTAAAGAATTAGTGACAGGACGATTAAAGGAGGCAGCTTATGACCGAATCGACGATCAAACGGAGGCTCTTATATCGATGATTGGTGAGCATCAGGTCGATTATCGTTTTTTTATTGGTTTCAAGCTTTTATTAAATGAAGAAGAAGTCAGTATGAAGTCGATGGGAAAATCCGTGATAAATTCTCTTTCCAGTTTCGTTCGTGATGTGAATCATCATCTCATGGGAGATTTTGTTTCTATGCCGCATTCCGAAATCCATCGTTTTTTGAAGATGGAACAGTTATTACAAAATAAAATCTCCAACCGTTTTAACGTTCGACCGTTAAGCAAAGATGACATAGGCTATGTCATTGAACACCTCCATGGACAATTGGGAATTGCATTTGAGGAATATGACTATCCTCTTCCTTCTGAAAAAGGAGAAAAAGAAACATGGATAAAACAGTATGATTTGATTAAGCCAACCCGTTGTTTGATTACAGAAAGTCAACGTTTCATTAAGCTGGAACAGGAAGAGGTAACAACCTATGCTGCTTACTTTACCATTAATTCGATTGTAGGAGATTTGGAGTTTCCTTCTGATGAAATCTTTTACTATCAGCAGCAACAATTTGATTTTCCGATTGATACGTCCATGCATGTGGAAATTATGACAAATAAGAAAGCACTATCAACCGTACGTAATAAGAAAAAAGAATTAAAAGACTTGGACAATCATGCTGCAGAGTCAAATAATGAAACTGGAAATAATGTACTGGAAGCACTGGAACAGGTGAATGAACTAGAAGATGTTCTCGACCAAACGAAGGAATCCATGTATAAGTTGAGCTATGTCATTCGGGTGTCTGCTTCCAATGAAGATGAGTTAAAACAACGTTGTAATGAAGTAAAAGATTTTTATGATGATTTGAATGTCAAACTCGTTCGTCCTTTCGGAGATATGCTGGGATTACATGGCGAATTCATTCCTGCCAGTAAAAGATACATGAATGACTATATACAGTATGTCACCTCTGATTTTCTTGCCGGACTTGGATTTGGTGCAACGCAAATGCTGGGAGAAACAGAAGGTATTTATTTTGGCTACAACTTAGATACGGGAAGGAATGTGTATGTCAATCCAAGTCTTGCCAGCCAAGGGGTAAAAGGCTCAGTTACAAATGCTCTAGCTTCTGCCTTTTTAGGTTCTCTAGGAGGCGGGAAATCATTTTCTAACAATCTGCTTGTCTATTATGCGGTTCTTTTTGGCGGACAAGCTCTCATTGTTGATCCAAAAGCGGAACGAGGTTTGTGGAAAGAAGCTTTACCCGATATTGCAGAAGAAATTAATATCGTTAATCTTACAAGTGATGAACTCAACAAAGGATTACTTGACCCCTACGTCATTATGAAAAATAAGAAGGATTCTGAGAGCTTAGCCATTGATATTTTAACCTTTCTCACAGGTATATCGAGCCGAGATGGTGAAAAATTTCCTGTTTTACGAAAAGCGATTCGGGCGGTCAGCCAGCAGGAAGAACGTGGCTTGCTGCTAGTGATTCATGAACTAAGAAGTGATCCGAACCCTTTAGCTGCCACCATTGCAGACCATATCGAAAGTTTTACCGACTATGATTTTGCACATCTGCTCTTTTCTGACGGAACTGTACAAAACTCTATCAGTCTACAAAAACAGCTGAATATTATTCAAGTAGCTGATTTAGTATTGCCTGACGCTGAAACAAGCTTTGAAGAATATACAACGATGGAGCTCCTAAGTGTTGCCATGCTGATTATCATCTCCACTTTTGCGTTAGATTTTATTCACTCTGACCGAAGCATTTTTAAGATCGTAGACTTGGATGAAGCTTGGTCCTGTGCGAAACGTTCGCAATTGAAAAGATTGCGCACATTCTCGAAGATAGCTGCTTAAAAACAGTTAATCAGAAAGAGAATGGAGAACTCTTAACTTGAGAAGCGGAATGATAGGGTAACGCCTTGAAACACTTCCTCTGATACTCCGACATGCGATAGTTCAGTGCAAGAAGTATTGTATGAAGCTCGGTGAAGTCGGCAAAAGATTACCGTAGTAAATGATTCATCATTTAACGAAATTGTCCTAGAGGTAGGATATGTAATTGATATGCCGGGAGTCATTAAAAACAGAATATGGTGAGAATGTTCCATTAGGAACTGACGAACTGGCGAATGTACGCTCTGAAGGCTAGCATACAGAAATGTATGTACGACAGGCTTGAGGATAAGTAAGAATAGCGACCTATGAAAGTCCTTGATGTGTTATAGGCACATGATAAGTCTGTGGGGTAAAGTCAGCACCTAACCTCTGTACTGATAAAGTTAAGGGAACGTTGAAAACTAAGGACGTGGAGTTTGCACAACCAGTGAAGCGTTGAAAAGGAAATCATAACTTTTCTTAATCCTTAGTGAGAGTAGTGGCACGACCGATGAAGATTCTGTAATGGAATCGGAGGAACAGCCACAAGTCATTTATTTATTGAATAAAACTTAATCACTACTCATGGATTCTAGTAGGACTAAAAAGGTCACGAATCTGACGAGAGGAGTGATAAACCATGAATCAAACTGTTAGAGAAGAAATTGTTCTAAAAGATAATAAATTACGTTATGCAGAATACTACGGAATGACCGAAATTTTCGATGAGTTGTATCAGAAAAGCGCCGAAGGAGTTTCATTTAAAAGCTTAATGAACATCATCACATCAAATGAAAATATACAATTAGCTTATCGAACGATCAAAAGAAATGGTGGTAGTAAAACAAAGGGTATTGATGGAGTTTCCATTAAAGATATTGAAAAACTCCCTTACACTACCTTTCTTACCATCGTACAAAAAAAGGTTCGACGCTATACACTGAGAAAAGTTCGTAGAGTAGAAATTCCTAAAGCAAATGGTCGTAAGAGACCATTAGGTATCCCCTCTATATGGGATAGAATTACTCAACAATGTATTCTGCAAGTAATTGAACCAATTTGCGAAGCTAAATTTCATAAACACAGTTATGGATTTAGACCTCAACGGTCTACAGAAAATGCAATAGCCACGTGTATGTATCGAATGAATCAAAGTCGATTAAATTATGTAGTTGATGTAGATATTAAAGGATTCTTTGATAACGTTCATCATGGAAAACTCATGCGCCAAATATGGACAATGGGTATTCGTGATAAACAATTATTGGTTATCTTACGAAAGATGTTGAAAGCACCTATTGTTCTTCCAAGTGGGGAAACTGAAATTCCAACAAAAGGAACACCTCAAGGCGGAATTCTAAGTCCCTTACTCGCAAATATTAATTTGAATGAGTTTGATTGGTGGATTGCCAATCAATGGGAAGAGCGTACTTGTCGGGAGTTAAAATCTAATTACAATAAAAAAGGCTACTTGGATAAGGGGCATAGTTTTACGAAGTTACGAAATACGACCTCTTTGAAAGAAATGTATATCGTAAGGTATTGCGATGACTTCAAAATATTTTGTCGTACAAAATCAGACGCCCATAAAATATACCATGCAGTCAAACTGTGGTTGAAAGATAGATTGAAACTTCCTATTTCAGAGGAAAAGTCAAAGATAACCGATTTAGAAGCCGAATCTAGCGAATTTCTTGGATTTACATTGCGATTAGTTTCAAAAAGTGGCAAAAAAGTCTGTCACTCACATGTTGCGCCAAAAGCTCTTAAACGCATTAAACATGGGCTTAAGAGACAAGTAAAGCAGATTAAGAAAATGGATAAGCGCAGATATGTTGTACGAGAAATAAAAAAATATAATTCCATGATTATTGGAATACATGAGTACTACAAGCTAGCCACTCATGTAAACCTAGATTTCTCGCCTCTTAATTATCAACTACTAACTACTATGCATAATTTACTTCGACAGCATGGGCTGACCAAAAACGGTGAATACAAAGGTCATGATAAAGGAATCAAGAAGTATTTGAAATCAAAGCAAATGCGCTACTTACTTGGCTACCCTATTTTACCTTTAGGCTATGTTCAAATGAGAAAACCAATGTTAAAGAAACATGCTTATAACAAATATACGCCTGAAGGTAGACTTGCGATTCATCGGAAACAACAATCTGTCCCAGAATGGAAGATTCAGTGGTTACGACAACATCCGGTCATTAACGAACGAGCAAGCATTGAGTTCAATGATAATCGAATTTCATTGTTTGTCGCACAAAAAGGAAGATGTGCTATAACAGGAGTAGAATTTTTCTTAGATGACTTCCACTGTCATCATAAAAAATTGTGGTCAAGTACTCAAAATGATTCCTATCGGAATCTGATACTTGTCACAAAAGAAGTTCATACACTCATTCACGCGACAAAACAAGAAACAATCAAGCGACTCTTGAATCAATTAGCTTTATCAAGTGACCAACTGGAAAAATTAAATAAACTTCGCAAATTAGTTAATAATTATGAACTACCATTAAACATTGAAATGGAAGAAACATATGAACAGTTAACTCTTTTCTAACCAAAATAGATTAAGAAAAATGAATTCAATGAATAAATGATGGAGCGCCGTATGAGGTGAAAGTCTCACGTACGGTGTGGAGCGGGGGAAAACCTGGAGATAATCTCAAAGGGTTACCTATCGCTATTTCTGCAAGTAGCGCAGGGAAAAACACTTTCCAATAAGCTGGTGCGAGCTGGCCGGGCCATGAATGCTGGAGTTTATTTTGTTACCCAAAATGCGGATGATTTAACGGATGAAAAGTTGAAAAATAACATCGGGGTGAAGTTTGCCTTCCGTTCCAGAGACTTGACGGAAATTAAGAAAACTCTTCAATTCTTTGGTGTGGATGCGGAAGACGAAGCAAATCAAAGACGGCTACGTGAATTGGAAAACGGTCAATGTCTTATGCAAGATTTATACGGCCGGGTTGGAACCATTCAAGTCCATCCAGTTTTTGAAGATTTATTTGAAGCCTTTGATACCAGACCGCCTGTTATAGAAAGGCAGTGATAACGTTGAATCTATCTAAAGGCAAAAAAATCATGTTGATGACGGTACTCATTGGTACGGTCCTTTTTTTATTGTTTCTATCTTTACTGACGGTTACTCACGCCGCTGGTTTAGTGGATGATACGGTCTCAGAAGATAATCTTTATTCGCTGTATCCGCTCGATCATTACCAATTAGATTTTTTTGTAGATAGCGGTTGGGATTGGCTGCCATGGAATTGGGATGATGGCATAGGTAAACAGGTCATGTATGGATTGTACACTATTACCAACTTTATTTGGATTATCAATCTCTATTTATCCAATGCCACAGGTTACTTGGTACAGCAGGCTTATTCACTTGATTTCATTTCTGAAACAGCAAATGCTATCGGGAAAAATATGCAGACACTTGCCGGAATTACATCAGAAGGGTTTGGGGAAGAAGGTTTCTATGTCGGTTTTCTGCTTCTCTTTGTATTGATTATCGGAATCTATGTAGCATATACCGGTTTGTTGAAACAGGAAACGACCAAAGCTATGCGGGCTGTCATTAACTTTTTAGTAGTGTTTATTTTGTCTGCTTCTTTTATTGCTTACGCCCCGACTTATGTTATGAAGATTAATGATTTTTCAGCAGATGTAAGCGAGGCAGCACTTGATTTGGGAGCCAAAATGCTTATGCCAAGTTCCAATAGTCAAGGAAAAGATAGTGTCGATATGATTCGGAATAATCTCTTCTCGATTCAGATAGAGCAGCCATGGATGCTGTTGCAATTTGATAACTCGGATAAAGAAGCAATTGGAGAAGAACGTGTAGATACATTGGTTTCTACCAGTCCCGATGAGAACAATGGAAAGAACCGCGAAAATGTTGTGAAAGCAGAAATTGAAAATCACGACAATAAAAATCTGACGATTACGAAGACTACCACTCGTTTAGGGATGGTCTTCTTTTTATTTCTATTTAACATTGGTATATCTATTTTCGTGTTTCTTTTATCCGGTATGATGATTTTCTCGCAACTGCTTTTCATTGTTTTTGCGATTTTTCTTCCTATCAGCTTTTTACTTTCCATGATTCCCAGCTTTGAAAATATGGGGAAACAAGCAATTATGAAACTCTTTAACGTGATTATGCTGAGGGCAGGAATTACGCTGGTGATTACGGTTGCCTTTAGTATTTCATCCATGTTGTATACCCTGACCAGCAGCTATCCATTTTTCTTGATTGCATTTCTACAAATCGTTACATTTGCCGGCATTTACATGAAGCTAGGTGATATTATGAGCATGTTTCGTTTACAAAGCAGCGATAGTCAACAAGTCGGTCGAGGTGTTATGCGACGACCAAAACAAATGGCATACCGCAGCGGTCGTCGCTTGCAACGTTCGATTGGACGGACATTGACAGGTGCAGCAGCTGGGGCGACTGTTGGATCAATGATAGGTAAAGGCAAAGGTTCCTTTTCTCTTAGCAGACCTTTACAACGATTAAAACCAACCAGAAATAACAAGACGGAACGGAGCAATAATGAATCTAAATCTTTCAGCCAGAGAGTCGGGCAAACGACCGGAAAAGTTATAGATACCAAAAATCGTGTACGTGCGAATATCCAACATCGTAAAGCTCAACTTAGGGACTTGCCAACAACTGCAAAGTACGCGGTTGTACAAGGAAAAGAAAATCTTAAGCGACCTGGCAGAGACTTTAAAAAGGGGATGACGCAAGCAAAAGAACGGCGGCTAATACAAAATACCGAACGTATGAACAAACACCGCCAAACGATTGCTGAAAAGCGGCAAGCTTTGGACAAGAAGCAAAAGAATCCAAAATCTTATTCCAGTAATCCGACGATACAGCAAAAACCTGTTTCTTCTTCAATGAAAGAAAAACAGGCGACCAAACAAAAACAAAAAGAAAGAACGATTTCTGAAAATCATAAAAGCAAACAGGCAATGGTACAAAAAGAAGGTATCCAAGCGCTGCGAACTCAAAAGAGACAAGCAACTCAACCGTATAAAGAGTCTATACAAAGTAAGAAACAGAACCGGAAAACAAACTTTGTTCGGATTCCAAAAAAGAATCCAAAATCGCAGGAAAAACAAGTGATGAAACGACCTGTCCTGCCTAGAAAACGAATAAAGCAACATCCGAAACCTCCACGCAGGCGACAAACAATCAGGAGGAATCGCTCATGATATTTTTACGATTAAAGATCATATTGATTATGAGTGGAATAGGATTTTTAGCGTTCTTGGGATTGTTGTCTTTTGTGGCCATTTTTATTTCTGATGAAGCAGGGGACTTTGATGCTCCAATGGATTTAGGTTTATCAGGAGATTTTCAACATGTTTCTTTATCCGAAGATGTGTTAGCTCATCAACAGACCGTAGAGAAGTACGCAAATGAATATAATATCGGTGAGTATGTTCCAATATTACTTGCCATTATTGCTGTAGAGAGTGGCGGCACTGTGGAAGATGTTATGCAAAGCAGTGAGTCGCTCGGATTATCTCCCAATTCCTTAGATACTGAGGCCTCCATTGAACAGGGGACTAAATATCTTGCAGAATTATTACAAGCAGCGGAAAGTAAAGAAGTTGATCAAGAAGCCGCTATTCAAGCCTATAATTACGGCGGTGGTTTTATCGACTATGTAGCTGAAAATGGACAAACTTACAGCTTTGAATTGGCAGAAAGCTTTGCGAAGCAGCAAGCCGGCGGAAGTAAAGTAATGTACAGTAATCCAATTGCAGTAGAAAAGAATGGGGGTTGGCGCTATACCTATGGCAATATGTTCTACTTGGACTTGCTTCAGCCTTACCTGAGTGAATCATCAGAGGTCCCCGCTTTTGGAGATGAAATTTTTCAAGCAGTCATGGAAGAAGCTTTAAAATACGAAGGTTTCCCCTATGTTTTTGGAGGGGATAATCCGAATACTTCCTTTGATTGCAGCGGCTTAACTCGGTGGGTGTATCAAAAAGCAGGAATTAATCTTCCCCGGACCGCACAAGAACAATATGACGCAACAAAATCTGTTCCTTTATCTGAAGCAGAACCCGGGGATCTGGTTTTCTTCCATTCCACTTATAATACGGCTAATTATGTAACGCACGTCGGCATCTATGTGGGAGATAACCAGATGTATCAAGCAGGTGACCCAATTGGATATGCAGATTTAACTTCTTCCTACTGGCAGAACCATTTAATTGGCGCTGGACGAATCAAAAATTAGTGGAGGGAATGAGTAGATGAAACTTCCTTTTAGCAAGAAAGAAAAACAACCAAAGTTAAAGCAAAGAAAAAAAGTAAAAATAAAAACGGTTGGCAAGCGAAAAAAATCAGTTGTTCTCTTATGGATACTGCTTTTAAGCAGTATTGCCTTCGGAATCTATAAAAACTTTACAGCGATTGATCAACATACTATTCATGAAAGAGAAGTCGTTCAAGCCAATATCATAGATACAACTGCTATTGAGAGTTTTACGGAAAACTTTGTGAAAGAATATTACTCTTGGGAAAATGAATCAGAAGCGTTAGAAGAACGAACAGAAAAGCTTGCTGATTACTTGACAGAAGAATTGCAGGCTATAAATATTGATATGATTCGGGAAGATATTCCGACAAGTTCCAGTGTCCAAAACATCAATATTTGGTCGGTATCAGAAGAAACTGAAAATAATTATTCAGTAGTCTACTCGGTGCAACAAAAAATTACAGAAGAAAAGGACAGCTCTTTCACAAACGCAACCTATCGTATTGTGCTTCATCAAGATGAACAAGAAAATCTGGTTATTACCCAAAATCCAACCATGTGGTCCCAGCCCAACAAATCTAATTTTGTACCGGAGCAAGCAGAAAACAATGGAACAGTGGAATCGGCTACTGAACAGGAAGTCACAGCGTTTTTAGAAGCTTTCTTTACTTCTTATCCAACCGCAACGGATCAAGAACTTGCTTATTATGTAAAAGACAATATTTTACCACCCATTGAAAAGAAATATATATTTTCTGAACTTGTTAATTCTGTGTATCAAGAATTGGACGGTCAAATTAAGGTATGGGTAACAGTAAGTTATTTAGATGAGACTACAAAAGCAAAACAGCTTTCACAATATGAGTTCATAATAGAAAAAGATACAAACTGGATGATTGTTGAATAAGAAGAATAAGTGGATATGTGCAAATAAAAAGTAAAAATCATCCTCGCTTGTTTTAAGGTTAAAAAACAGTGGGGATGATGCTATTTAAACAAGTCAAGTATAAGAAATTTTCCCTTTATAAAAAGATATAAAACTCTTACTTTTGTTGAGCAAACATTTTATCTACTTCTTTTATTGTACAAACTCGGATTGTTTCTTAGATTTTATAAAAACAGATACACTTATATTTTAATTTATTAAATCCTATTTTGATAATTTTTCGTATATTAGATATCTTTTCCATATTATTTAATGATAATATAGTAATAGGTAAAATTGCTAAAAATTAATCATTTGGTAGGTGAAATATATGAGTGAACACTCAGCAGAGGCTTCGCTTCTGGGATATTATTTTCAAGGCATGTATGCCTTAGTAAAATTACTAGATGCAAATGATAACGATAAGGTGAGTATAGAGACTGGTGATGATGTATATATTGAAGGAAATATAAAAAAATTATACCAACTAAAGCATAGTCTTAATAGCAAGGGAAAAATAAATGAAAAAAATGATGGTTTATGGAAGACTATTAGAATTTGGGCAGATATGTTAAGAAAAGAAGAAGTAGATGAAGCGACATACTTTATATTTGTAACCACATCTCAAATAGATGATGAATGTTCACTAACTAATCTATCTAATAATGATTCTGATAGAAATTTAGTAGTTGAAAGTCTTCTAGTAGAAGCTAATCGAGTTGCTGAAGCAAGAAAATTAGCAGCAAGTAAAGAAGAAACTTTACCATTTAAAACAAGGTGGCCTGGTTGTGAAGCGTATTTATCTTTAAATGCGGAACAAAGAACAAACCTTATTAGTAAAATTTCTGTACAACCTGACAATTATAATATAAAAGATATACCTAATGAAGTAGCGGAAAGGATTCAAAATACTGTTCCGGTAAATATAAGATTGAAATTAGTTGAACGGTTAATTGAGTGGTGGGATAGAAGAGTGGTTTTAGGTTTATTAAATGAGTTGTCAAGGGATATTAGTAAATATGAATTGATACGACAAATAGTAACATTAATCAATGAATTATCTGATGAAAATTTAACAGATGATTTTGGGGATTTAGCTGAAGAAGCGGATGTATCAGGAGAACTTGGAGGAAATATGGAAATCCAAATTGATTTAGTAAAAGGAGGAGAGCCGAGGAAAAGAAGAGCAGCTACAACAAGGTGGCAAGCAAGAAATCAAAGAGAAAAATGGCTAAAGGACGATTTAATTAATGGAATAGAGTTAAAAAAATTAGATAAAAGATTAGTTACTGTTTGGGATGATTATTTTCAAACAATGAAGTTTGATTTAAAGGGGGAGGAAGAAGGTGTGCTCTCTGAAAATGGACGTTCCTTGCTAGATTGGTCCCATAGAGAGGCTCATAAGGAAATCACCCCAATTCGAAAGGAATGGAGTCAAGCCTACCTTGTGCAAGGTTCTTATCAGCAACTCGCTGAAGACCTGAAGGTTGGCTGGCACCCAGAATTTACTGAAAGAATTAAGAAAACTTCAACTAATAAGGAGGAAGAAAAATGATTTCAACAGATACATATTCTGCTACAAATCCTCCGCTTTGTTCATTAATATTATGGTCTTTTCTTAATGGGTTTGAAGAAGTAAAGAAAGAAGGCTGTGAATTTCCAATATTATTTTTACCTCTTCCTTTAGTCTTATCAAAGCCTATAAGAAATAATTTTGATGGTACCAATACTTCAACTGGATTACTTACTTGGATTTCTAGAAACCCTTCAGCGATAATTGATATTGCTCAAAGAATAGAAGTAACTCAGGATATTACAAGAGAAGCGATTTTATTTGGAACAACTAATAAAATTTTCTATTTTGATGACGAGGGTCTTATTTTTTTTAATAAAAGTGGAATTAAGGTTAGTAAGATATACACTGAAGAACATTTTGAGGAGTCAAGAAAAACTTTAACAGTTGCAAAAAAGCTCGGGAGTTGGTGTGGTCAATTAGAATCTACAAAAACTATATATAACGTGTTAGGAGTGTCCTTATGAAAAGGTGGAATATAAAGAAAATACTACTATACAGCCACAATGAGAAAATGAAAGAATTAGAATTTAATCTAGAAGATGTTACCATTATTACAGGAGAATCAAGGACTGGAAAGTCTGCTATACCAGAGATTATTGATTATGTAATGGGGGCTAGTGAATGTCACATCCCTTCATTTGTAAGAGGTTGTTTAAGCTGGGTAGGAATTTTATGGGTGAAAGGTGATACAGAGTTTTCTATATTTAGAAAAATACCCAAAATAGGATGGAAATCTAGTGGAGATATTTATTTTGAAATCGGTAAAAATATAGAAATACCTGCTAAATCATCAGAACTAAGTAAAACGACTAATGTTGAAGGGGGATTAGCGCAATTTGAAAGGCTTTTAGGTATAGGGGATGCAAGAACGGAGTCCTTTGGAACTAAGCTCGAATCGAAACGAATATCTATTAGAAACACAATCCCATACCTTCTGCAAGATGATGATGTAATCATTAGCAAAAATACTTTATTAAGAGGAACAAACGATGAAAGAAAGCAAAGTGTAATTGAATCATTACCATATTTTTTAGGAATTGTGGATGAGGATACTTTAAGTAAAGAACTCGAGTTCAAGAAAATCACAAGACAAATTAATAGAATTGAGAAGGAAGTTAAAGCTAATGAAGCCATTATTTTTGGAGATTCTAATAAAGCTTTAAATTTAGTGCAAGAAGCTATACAGCTGGGCTTAATAGATAATGAAGAAAATATAGACGAATGGGATAATGATGAACTTCTAAAGAAATTAGCTGCCGTTGCCAATTGGAATATTACAGTAGAAAGTAAAATTAATGAGGATTTATTGCCTAATTTATATACTCAATTAACAAATGAACAAAGTAAAGTTATAGAAATAAAAAATAAGCTAAGAAAAGCTAAACAACAAATATTAGCAGCCGAAGAATTTGATGGGACTGTAAACCAACAAAAAAGGAAGTTAGAAGTAATTAACCTTTTCAAAAAACCCCATGATCCTAATACTTGTCCGCTTTGTCAAAGTGAATTAAATAATCCGTCAAAGCCAGTAAGTACAATTAAAAACCTTATGGTAAAAACTCAAAATGATCTGAGAAGTCTAGAAAAAGATAGGCCTCGGTTGGATAATTATATAAACATTTTAACGCAAGATTTAGAGAGAAAAGAAGTATTAATTAAAAGTATCAAAGACAAAATTGGTGTTTTAGTTAAAGAAAATGAACAAACTGAAAATAATTTAGATTTATTTCAAAGAAGGAATAGAACTATAGGTCGAATAAGTTTATATTTAGAGAGTAAAGAAGCACTTGATTCCAATAATCAAAATAAAAATCAGGATTTTCTCGATAGATTGAATAAAAGATTGGAAGAATTAGAAGAAGAGGTGAATTTCGAAAATAAACTAAACAATTTAGAAAATGTTGAACGAAGAATATCCTCTATTGCAACAAATATAATATTCAATTTACCATTTGAAGAAAGGTATGAGGACTGTCCAGTTTATATAAATTTGAAAAACCTTGATGTAGGTGTTTCATTACCAACACATAGTGAAAGTATGCGTGATGTTGGTTCCGATGAAAATTATTTAAGTTTACACGTATCTTTAATGTTAGCCTTACACCGGCATTTTGCTAGCTTGAATAGACCGGTTCCGGGTGTATTACTATTTGATCAATTGAGCAGACCTTATTTTCCACCTGATGAAGAACCAAATGAGGTAGAAATTGATGATATAAACGAAAACGGAGAGAGAAATTCACTGTTGAAATATTTTGAAGCTTTATTTGATGAAGTTGATAGGAACGAATCTCTACAAATTATTATAATTGAACATGCTTATTTCAAGAATCATGAAAGATATAAAAAATCTGTTAAATATAGATGGAAAAAGAAAGAATCTGGTCTTATACCTGAAGATTGGCCAGAAAAAACGAAGTAAAAAGAGGGCGATATTTTGGAAATAAAAGGTAAGCGGGAAATAATAGACCGCATTCTATTATAACGGAACTACCTCTATACTTGGATTTAACAAGTAACAGGAGGTAGTTTTTTCATGAAGGAAAACCCGATTGTTCCCGTAACGATCCCAGCACCATCTTCCTCTACGCCTGTAAATCCAGTAGCGGAAGTTTCTTGTCATTCTCTACAGCTAACAATCTTTGAAGGTTGTCAGGAATCTTTGGCAGTAGCCTTGATAAAGGAGGTGTGCCGTCATGCTCGTTGACTTCTCCCAGATGAAAAATTGTTATTTAGTCTGTGGCTATACAGATCTTCGCAAAGGCATTGATGGTCTGGCTTCCGTAATCACCAGTCAATTTCAATTAGATATTTTAGATGAATCTGTTTTCTTATTCTGCGGGAGAAGAACGGATCGATTTAAAGCTCTCTGGTTTGATGGAGAAGGTTTTTATTTGCTTTATAAGCGATACGATCAGGGAAAGTTAACTTGGCCGCGTTCGCAAACCGACGTTGAAAAACTGACACCAAAACAAATCGAGTGGCTGTTTGACGGTTTTTCCATCTATCAAAAACAAAAAATTCAACCTGCCAAATTAGGTGTCCTCACTTAATCATGGGGGAGAGAAATTGTTTTTTAAATTTTTTCTTCCCTTTTTGATAAAGTGTGGTACGATAAAAGAAATTATTTGGACACAGGGGGTGAATACGTTGACAGAATTGGAAAAGAAGCTGATGAAACAAATCGAACATTTGACAATTCAAAATGAAAAACAAGCAAAACAAATTGAACAGCTGATTAACCAGCTGACCAATATGAATCGTCGACTATTTGGAACATCATCCGAAAAGAATTCTCAAGGTCAACTCTCCTTCTTCGAAGAAGACAATAATCCCCCTTTTAGCGAGGCAGAGCAACCTGCAGACAAAGCCGTTGAAATAGAGACCATCTCTTATCAGCGAAAAAAATATCAAGGGCAGCGGGCCGATATCACAAGAGACTTGCCTATCGTGGTGGAAGAACACACTCTTCCGTCCGATAGCCAGGTCTGTTCGTGCTGTGCCAGCCCATTAAAACATCTTGGGAAGCGAGAAGCTCGAACGGAGTTAGAGTTTATCCCAGCTCATTTAGTAAAACATGTACATTATGAACATGCTTATGAATGCTTAGCCTGTAAGAAAACCGGTCAGAATCACATTCTCCGACAAAAAGCACCGGAACCAGCCTTAGCTAAAAGTTTAGCTGGACCGAGCGTGTTAGCCTATAATCTCTATCAAAAGCTGGAGATGAGTATTCCTTATCATCGTCAGGAAAAAGAATGGGCAAGATATGGGTTGAAGGTTTCCCGGAGAACGTTGGCAAACTGGGCGATTCGAAGTTCCGAAGAATGGCTGGAGCCATTGTACCAACAAATGAGAGAAAAATTACTTCTAGAACCTGTGCTCTCCGCTGATGAAACGACCTATCAAATTTTACGCCGGGCAGACGAAAAGTCAGCTACAGCCGATGCGAGGATATGGTTATTTCGAACAGCGGAAGCTGCCAAACATCCCATTATTCTCTACCATTCTTCCGAGACACGCCGGTTTGAAGTAGCAGAAACCTTTCTCAAAGGATTTCAAGGACTTCTTCATTGTGATGGATATTCCGTCTATCAAAAATTAGAAGATGTGCAACTTCAAACGTGCTGGGCGCATGTTCGGAGAAAGTTTTTAGAGACCAATGATTCAAATGGACAAGGCGCCGTCGGCGTCCATTACTGTGACCAGCTTTTCAAGCTGGAAAGGCAATGGAAAGATTTATCTCCAGAGGAACGCCTGCAGCAACGCCAGCTGGAAAGCAAGCCGTTACTGAAGGAGTTTTGGGGATGGCTGGACGCTCTCGTTACAATGAAAGGTCCTTTACAAAAAGCTGTGGATTATACACAAAAGTTAAGGGATTCCCTTCAACGCTTTTTAACAGACGGACGCCTTTTCATTAGTAATAATCTCGCAGAACGTTCCATTCGGCCTGTCACCGTCGGACGTAAAAACTGGTATTTTTCAACCAGCGTAGCTGGAGCTCATGCGAATACCATTGGATACAGTGTTATCCAAACAGCTAAAGAAAATGGAATTGATCCGTTTGAATACTTAACCGTTTTATTTACGGAACTTCCCCAGCTTAATATTTTTCAAGACTCGGAACAATGGGAAAACTATTTTCCATGGAGTCCTTATATCCAAGCCAAGGTGAAGCCACTTTCAAAACATATAAAACGAGCATAATAGCCCTAATGGAGCTTCTTTACAAAAAGTTTACTCCTTTCAGGGCTATTTGTCATGGCGTCATATTATTTCCCGCTTACAATAAAAGATGCAATGTATATATTCAACGGTGATAGATTTCTTGATTTCATTGATACAAAAAAATTTAAGAATGACGTTGCTGCTGAATTTGATGTTTCTGAAGAAGTGAATAAACTTGAATTTGCGGATTACTATAGTTCTTTAAAAAAGAGCTATAGTGCTGAAACTATTGATTTTATATTCTTTGAAAATATATTCTATAGTCATTTGAAAAATATATATGTTGATCAAATTTTAGGACATCCTAATCTACAAATCGATTTCTTTAAAGAAAAAGTTAAAAAGTTGATAGATAAAATTAATATTAAAGATACCATACCTGCTGCACTTCACAGCTATATGAGTGAAGACGGATTTTATTTGATGGATTCGTTAAATATATCCTCTATAAACACTACGTTTATTGCAGGGTATGATTATAACACAGAAAAAGGTTCAGTAACATCTGCTAGATTTCTGTTTGTTGAAGTCGTTCCCAAAAAAATACAAGGTGTAGATTATTTTATTGCAGGCATTGAACTTGATTTTACAAAAAATTTAGTTCTAACTATGATAAAAAATATAACAGAATTAAAAAAAGAAAATAATGTAACACCTACAACTACCCACCAGTTACATAAGACCGTAGTTAATAAAGTATTATATACTTTGGGTATATCATTAAAAGAAATAGATGTGAAAGATGATCGGAAGGGTATGTATGATTTTTGTAAGTACCTTGATAATGCGTTATTGGAGGATTTACGTACTGAAGTTAAATCAAGAACAAGTAAGCCAATAAGAGCTTCTGTCGATAAATTAAATAAATCGTTGTTTACCGATGATAAAAGTTTAAATGGAATTGATAAAAGTGATTTAAACAAAAAAATCCAAGCATTATTATTATCATATTATATTGAATATAATATTAAACCGACGGAACTTGTGAAAAAGGCAAAAAAACAAAAGCTTGTTGGATACCCAACAAGAATTAAATTTACATCAAATAAATCAAGTAGAAGTTCGACTCAATCAAGTAACTCTAAACAGCCGGTTTCAGCTTCAGACATGTTTCATAGTCTTTACTTTAGTTTTGAACAAGCTTTAGAGCTTGATAACTGGTCAATATCTTGGTTTACTGATTATTTATTTACAGATGAAGAAAAGACAGATGTAATCCAAACGACTATATATTCTACAAGTAAACAATTTAGAGTAGTATTCCGTCCTACCAGAGCTTTAAATAAGGAGATAATTCATTATGTCATTGACCAAATTAATTCATACCGTTAGTATTAAACTTCAAAAGAGTGAAGAAGAAACATTTGAGCAGTTAAATACACTTGCAGAAGTAGTCAAAGAAGAAATTTTTCCGAAGAATAGATTGACACATTACAATATGGAAATGGAAACACTCCATATAATTCTTACTGAATTGATAAGATCTGATCTTGCATCAAAGTATTTTGCATACGACTGTGAAGCAAAAGACTCAATTGACTATGTTATTACACTAGATGACCAATGTAAATACTGTGGAGAAGTTTTGAAAGATTCAAAAAGACATATTACACGTGAAATGTTCAAACTTAATTCGAATTTTTTACAATTAATCGCTGAATATAGATCTACACAATTAAAGAAATATCTAATGGATGAGTATAGAGATAATTTAGAGAAACTTAAAAATCGAACTCAAAAAATAGTTCCTTTTCTCGGTGCTGGTGTATCAATCCCATTAAACTTACCCAACTGGAAAGACTTGTTACTTGAATTGGATAAAGGTTTAACTGATATTGATAAAAAAAAATATAGAGAAATTATCGAACAAGGTGATTTTTTAAAGGCATTAAGTTTCTTAAAAAAATACTCTACTATGTACAGAAAAGAAGATGTATTGAAACGAGGAATAAAAGATTTAATAACAACCCGGTATCGAAAAGAAAATGATGATGACGTAAAATAGTTTGTGTAAAATATTTGAGATAAAAAAAAGAGGTAGGGTACCCTCGAAATTGGACAAAAAATCAAGAAAGGAGACCCTACCATGTCTCAAAGTATAAACCAAGATGACTTTATGAATCAACTAGATGGACTTGTAC
>NZ_JBPPZG010000020.1:0-30948 GCF_051918545.1 Pseudogracilibacillus amylolyticus (SeqCode)
GAGCCATCGTTATTCCGACACGTCCAAAACCTGTAATTAACACATTTGCCCCGTGGATCGTATAATCGGTATTTTCCATGGCAATTTGTAAAGTTGCTTCTGCTGTAGGGATTGAGTTGGCAATTGCCATATCATCACGTTCAAATAAGATCATAAGTTTGCGGTTACTGTTTTTCGCCAAATTTTTTAATGTATCATTAGCTGTTCCCGTATAAATGACGCAGTGTTCTGGCGTTCTTTGAATCATTTCTTTTGTTATTGTTGCTTTTCCGGCTGGGTAATTTAATTCAACGCAACCTTGTTCATCTAATCCTAGAATTGGAAGGACAATGTAATCAATTTGACTAAAGTCAATTGCATGGACAGATTTTTGATGGATGTTTGAATGTTCGAAATTGATATCAGAAAAACCTACAATAAAAACATCGGCATTTTTGTTTGCTAAATGATGGATTGCCTGTATGTATCTTTTATCTCCACCAATTAACGCAATACGTTTTCCTTCAAGCATAAGTTCACTCCTCGTATTTGTTTGTGTTTTTTAACACAAAAGCTATATTATTGGCGATGCTTACATTTTATCATTTATTATACTATTGTTATTTAGAATGATTTAGAACTTGGATCTATTATAAATTGTCCTTATTATGTAATATTTTTAAATAGAATGTCGTAGAACCGCATGTTATAATAAGGTTGGATAAATGGTGTAAAGAGGTGCAATTCATTGATTTCATCGGAGTGTAATATGGAAAAACAAACGATTCGTGGCTTTTTAACCGATTTAAAATCTCTTGTAAAAGGCATTGTGTTAATTGCAAACATACTTCCAATTTTAAGTGGATTTTGGCTTGCCTTATATTTTACGGAGGTTTCATTTTTTGATGTTTGGGAAAAATTTCTTTATATGACGATCGGCGGAACACTCGTTATGGCTGGAGCGTTAATTTTAAATAATTGGTATGAAGTTGATTTGGACAAGGAGATGGACCGGACACAACAACGTCCCACGGTAACTGGTAATTTCTCCATGAAGTTTGTATTAACTTTGGGTATTACAAGTTCTGCTCTTGGTATGTTGTTGTTGTTTTTTACAACGATTGAAGCAGCGGTTTATGGATTTTTAGGCTGGTTCACTTATGTCGTTTTGTATACATTTTGGTCTAAGAGAAAATATACGTTAAACACTGTAATCGGGAGTGTTTCTGGTGCGTTCACACCGCTAATTGGATGGGCAACTGTAACGTCTGCTTATCATATCATCCCTATCGTATTATTTATTATTTTATTTATTTGGCAAATTCCGCATACATTTGCGATTGCAATCAGACGCTATGAGGAATATAAAGCAGCGAAGGTTCCAATGTTACCTGTTGTTTATGGATTTGATATGACAAAAAGACAATCTGCTGTTTATGTTGCGTGTTTACTACCACTCCCCTTGTTTTTAACTTCATTAGGGACAGGTTTTGTCGTAATCACGTCAATTTTAAATGTGGCTTGGCTCGTTCTTGCGATTCGTGGATTATTTACGGAAGATCATAAGAAATATGCCAATAATATGTTTTACTTTTCGTTAAGTTATTTAACGATTGTGTTCGGTATGATGATTGTTATTACACTACCAATATTTCATTAATTTTGAAAGTCCTTTGCAATGGGGCTTTTTCTTTTTATTTTCTCGTAACTATTTTATACTAGAAGTATCTAGAGATTTGGAAGGGAAAAAGTCTAATGAATCTTATCTATACAGGAAAAACGAAGGATGTCTATCGCTTGAATGATGGCAATATTAAATTGAAATTTAAAGATGATGTCACAGGTGAAGACGGAATTTTTGACCCGGGAGCGAATACAGTCGGTTTAACCGTAGAAGGCGCCGGAAAGTCCGGACTAAAAATGACGAAATATTTCTTTGAAAAATTACACGAGAAAAACATCCCAACTCATTACATAAAAGCAGATATGGATGAAGTGTCGATGACGGTAAAAGATGCGGAGATGTTCGGTAATGGATTAGAAGTCATTTGCCGCTACCGAGCAGTAGGTAGTTTCTATCGCCGTTATGGTGCCTATTGTGAAAAAGGGCAGCCACTTGATGCGTTCGTTGAGGTGACGATTAAAGATGATGAACGCGGGGATCCTCCAATTTCAAAAGACGCACTAGAAGCATTAAATATTTTAACAAGAGAAGAATATGCACAACTAGAAAAGTTAACGAAAGAAATCTCTGAAGTAATTAAAAATGAATTGGAGAAAAAAGGCTTATCTTTGTACGATATCAAACTAGAATTCGGACGGGATAAGAAAACAGAGAAAATCATGTTAATAGATGAAATTTCTGGCGGCAATATGCGGGTATATGATCAAGATGGAAATTATGTTGAACCACTTCGACTTGAAAAAATGTTATTTGACTAAGTAACTATCAAGTACCAAAGAGAGTGATCAATGTGGGGTGAAAAATTGGATAAATCAATTGTACACCAATTATTTAATAGCTATTATAATCTTTTCCCGAATAGAAGTTCAATTGCGATTGCAGATCTAACTCATTTTATTTATTATCAGCCAAGTTTGGATATCGATTTAGACATTAAACCAGGAGATCCCGTGCACTCAGACACGGTTACTTTTAAAGCAATTCAGGAAAAAAGACGTGTGAAAGAAATGAAAGACAATAACAGGTTTGGTGTAGATTACTATGCAATTTCTCATCCCATTTTGCAGGATAAACAAGTAATTGGAGCAATGACTGCAATATTTCCCCAAGAACCTGAATTTCTCTTCATTCCTTATTTAACAGTAAAAATAACAGATCGATGGGTGCCAATACATTTTAGTCATATCATTTATATGGAAGCGCAAAATCGCAAAACGTATGTAACATCAAAAAATAAACAAGGCACGCATCGTTTCAATTTAACAGAACTTGAAGTTGTGTTGCCAAAAAATACGTTTATTCGCTGTCATAGATCGTATATAATTAATTTAAATCAAATAAAAGAAATTCAACCTGATTCACATTCAAGCTTTATTTTAATCATGTCAGATGAGTCACGTGTCCCGGTAAGTCAGACTTATTCCAAGAAGATTAGGAAGATTATGGGGTTTTAGGAAAAATAGTCATTTTCAAATATGTCTTTAATGTACAGAAAAACGTAATTCAGTAGAGAATTAAGCCCTTTCATACATAAGGACATGAATATTACATTAAAAATGATAAAATAATGTTAGAATTAAAACTTTTAAGAGGTGATTTTTGTGGGAATTGATTTAAGCCAATTCATAAGAAATAAAGCGTTCTTAGACAAGGTTGTATCAGCTGAAGAGGCTGCTTCATGGATCAAAGATGGTATGAATTTGGGAATGAGCGGATTTACACTTTTTGGAGAGCCAAAGGAATTTCCTCTTGCACTTTCAGAACGTGGTAAAAAAGAGAATTTTAAAGTTAACCTATATACTGGAGCATCATTAGGACCAACTGCAGACCAATCAATGGCTGAGTCAGATATTATAAATTTACGTGTTCCTTATCAAGGAAATGCGGTAATGCGTGGAAAGATCAATAGCGGAGAAATGTTCTATATTGATCAGCATTTATCTCATACAGCAGAAGAGGTAAGGAAAGGGAATTTGGGTAACATTGATTACGCTATCATTGAAGCAGCTGCAATTACGGAAGACGGTATGATCATTCCAACTGGATCTGTTGGAAATTCACCAATCTTCGTTGAAAAAGCGGATAATGTTATCATTGAACTTAACACGACAGCACCAAAAGAGTACGAAGGGTTGCATGACATCGTTGTGCTCGAGGAACAAGGTGAGCGTAAAGAAATTCCAATGTACAGTGTTGGAGATCGTATCGGTGATATTGGAATTAAAGTTGATCCTGATAAAGTAAAGGGAATCATTTTATCAGAACAGCCTGATATTCCATCTCCATTATTTGAACCGAATGAAGAAACACAACAAATTGCTGATAACTTACTAGATTTCTTTGCGGGTGAGGTTGAAGCAGGCCGTTTACCAGAATCTTTAGCACCACTTCAGTCAGGAGTAGGTTCTGTAGCAAACGCAGTATTAAGCGGAATGAAAGATTCTCAGTTTAAAGATATTGAAGTATACTCTGAAGTACTACAAGACGGTATCTTTGACTTAATTGATGCGGGAGTTGTTAAATTCGCATCTGCAACTGCATTCTCACTTTCTAAAAAACGTGTAGAATCTTTAGGCGAAGATCTAGCTAAATATAAAGATAAAATTGTTTTCAGACCACAAGAAATTTCTAACCATCCAGAAAACATTCGTCGTTTAGGAGTTATTTCCTTTAACACACCAATTGAAGTTGATATTTACGGAAACGTAAACTCAACACATGTAAGTGGAACGAGAGTAATGAACGGAATCGGTGGATCTGGTGACTTTGCCCGAAATGCTAGAATTACAATTTTTGTAACGTCTTCACTAGCAAAAGGCGGAGATATTTCTACAATCGTTCCGTTTGTATCACATGTAGACCATACAGAACATGATGTAGATGTTATCGTAACGGAACAAGGATTTGCTGATGTTCGTGGTCTTGCTCCAGTTCAAAGAGCTGAAAAAATTATTGAAAACTGTGCACACCCTCAGTACAAAGCACAGTTACGTGAATACTTCGAAGAGGCAAAAGAAAAAGTTGGTGGCCATACACCACATATGCTTGACAAAGCATTCTCATGGCATACACACCTAAAAGAACATGGTACAATGTTAATGAGTGAAAAGGTAACTAAATAATTTGAAACTAAAAAGGGTTACATTTTTGTAACCCTTTTTTTGCTGCTCAATTAAGAATGGGACGAAGGAAAGCTTGTTGTTCCCGTCCCAAACATATTAGTTTTGTAGAAAATGTGCAATTTTTAGAGGATGGCGTATGTGCCGCTTCCTCGAAGCATGTGCTGTTCTCTTTAAAGATGTGCTGATATTTCCGGAAATGTACCGATCCACCAAAGTATGTACTATTATTTCCAAAGATGAACCGATTTTCCAAAGCATGTGCTGTTATTTCCAAAGAAGTGCCAAATCCTAAAAGTATGCACCGTTTTCCCCAAGGATGTGCAAATCCTCAAGTTATGTACTGTTTTTTTAAAAATGCATCCTCTATTAATAGTCATCAAACACTGTTTGAATCTCTTTTACACTATTATATTTTAATAAACTTAGCATAAGAAGAATGCGTGCTTTTTGAGGAAGGAGATTATCTCCGCTAATAAAGTTATAGTCTTTATAAGGATCGATCGGGACAACACGTCCATTACCAACCCGACTGCTTCTCACGATAAATAATCCGTTATCGGTTGCACGTTGTAATGCTTCAATTTCACTTGGTGAGATAAGTCCCGCCCCGGTTCCCGCTGTTATTATTCCGCTAAACTTTTTACTTTCGGTAATATAGTCTATTAAATGCCCTGTAGCTCCTGCATAGGAGAAGACAATTTCAACATCCGGAAGTTCAGTAAAATCTAAAGATGAAAACTCAGAGTTAACTGTATGTTTTCTTGTAGGCTGACGGTAAAACTGAACTTTATTATCTGGATCGATAAATCCTAAATATCCAAATTGACCAGATTGAAACGCTTCTATTCGATATGTATTTGTTTTTGTTACTTCACGGGCACTACTTATTTCATCGTTTAGTAAAACGAGAACTCCTTTATTTTTCGCCTCATCACTAGCTGCAACCCGTATTGCATTTAGTAAATTTAAATGAGCATCTGAACTCAATGCAGTAAAAGGGCGCTGTGCTCCGACAAAAATAATTGGTTTTTCAGTCGGTAAAGTTAAATGAAGAAAATAAGCAGATTCTTCTAATGTATTTGTCCCGTGTGTAATAACGATCCCATCAAAATTTTCTTCTAATAAACTAGACATCACTTTTTTTCTTAATTGGATCCAATGGTCGGAGTTTATTTTTGTACTACTAATACGTAAAAATGATTCAAATGACACATCAGCAATCTCGTCTATTTCAGGGATCGCTTTCAAAAAATCCTCCCCACAATATATGCCAGATATGTAATCTTTTAAATCTAATCTGTCTTTCCCGTATCCTGAAATGGTACCGCCCATTTCAATTACTTTTATTTTTTTCAAGTAAGTTCCCCCTTAAAGAAATCATCATATATAAAAGTATAAGGTATGCTTAGAGAAAATAAAAAGAAATCCTTGAAAAACAAGCGATTTTGAGGATAAAGTCACAGATTGGAATCGCGATAAGTTGACTTTTCCCTTCTGAGGTTGGATTAGGAATTGACTAGATAAATTAATTGTCCAGTGGATAAATTACTTTGTGCTTATTTGATGAAATTGGTTGATAAATTCTTATTCCATGTTGCTATTAAATTATCGGATATTCTCTAGTCATGGAAAGAGAGAAAAGGACTGGGCCGCATTTTGCCCGATTTTTCTAATAGATTTATAAATACAAGCTATAAATATATAGATATTTAGTATTTGTCCATATGCTGAAATTGACATATACTGAACTGTATTAAATATAAGTATTTTAATTAATTTATGAAAGCGTTATTTTATATTTTATGATTGAAAGGAAGATAGACATGGGAAGTGGAAAAAGTATTTATAACACGGGCAATTATATAAAGTTTTTTGTACTTAGTTTTATAGGAATTTTCACATTCTTTATCCCGATTACAATCAATGATAATCGGACGATTCCGTTAGACCATATTGTTACATTATTAAAAGAAGCGTTTGGACCTGCAATTCCGTATTATATTTTAATTGTCATTATTTTTGGGGCGATTCATCCGTTTTACAAAAAAACGTGGAATAAAAATATTGTTGAAATGATTTTATCTTTCTTTAAAATAGTCGGAGCAATTGTTACGATAATGTTAGTATTTGATTTTGCACCTGCATGGATGGCAGATCCTGATATGGCTCCATACCTATTTGATAATTTAGTCATGTCTGTCGGGTTAATCGTACCAGTCGGGGCAGTATTTTTAGCGTTACTTGTCGGATACGGTTTATTAGAATTTGCTGGTGTGTTTCTGCAACCAGTGATGCGTCCAATTTGGAGAACGCCGGGTCGTTCAGCTATTGATGCTGTTGCATCTTTCGTCGGAAGTTATGGAATCGGGTTGCTTATTACAAACCGAGTGTTTAAAAAAGGGATGTATACAGTTCGTGAGGCAACAATTATTGCGACAGGGTTCTCAACGGTATCTGTTACATTTATGATTATCATTGCAAAAACATTAGACATTATGAATATTTGGAACATCTATTTTTGGGTCACATTAGTCGTTACATTTTTAGTAACGGCGATTACCGTTCGTATTTGGCCATTAAGTAAGTTAAGTGATGATTATTATGAAGGGCAAGAAGGATATCCGGAAGAAATTGTGAAAAAAGATCGGTTGAAAGTTGCGTGGAATCAAGCGATGGAGGCAGCGGATAAAGCACCATCTTTACCGAAAAATATTTGGATTAATTTTAAAGATGGTTTTGAAATGACGATGGCCATTTTACCATCAATTATGTCAATTGGACTGTTAGGATTAATTTTATCTGAGTATACTCCTTTATTTGATATTGTAGGATATATTTTTTATCCGTTTACATGGTTAATGCAAGTTCCTGAACCTTTATTAGCGGCAAAGGCATCAGCGATTGAAATTGCAGAAATGTTCTTACCGTCATTACTTGTAGTGGATGCACCGTTAATTACGAAATTTGTCATTGCGGTTGTATCTGTATCAGCGATTCTATTTTTCTCAGCACTTATTCCTTGTATTTTAGCAACAGAAATTCCAGTAAGTATTCCTAAATTAATTGTTTTATGGATTGAGCGTACAATTTTGACGATTATTATTGTTACGCCGATTGCATATTTACTACTCTAAGTCGAGGTGTCTATCTTGAAAAAATGGGAAACAATGACACGTGAAGAAATTAAGAGTGCAGCAGATGCGGGAAATGTTGTGGTCGTCACAGTAGGTGCGATGGAGCAGCATGGCCCGCATCTTCCTGTACATACAGATAATGTCATTATGACGACCATTGCTGAAGCGAGCGTGGAAAAAGCATCACAATATGTGCCGATTGTTTTAGGACCACATTTATCGTTTGGTTATTCTCCACATCATTTTTTATATGCTGGAGTAATTTCGTTATCTGTTGAAACGATGTTACAACTATTAAAAGATATCGTAGAAAGTGTTATAAAAAGTGGATTTAAGAAAATTTTCTTATTGAATAGTCATGGTGGAAACGGGGAGATCATTCGGCTCGCAATGAAAAAATTACATGAGCAATATCCAACATATTATATCGTTGCGGCTTCTTATTGGGAAATAGCACAAGATGCTTTAGCCATATTTAAAAAAGAAAAGCATGTGTACGATGTTGGGCATGCTGGTCAGTTTGAAACATCGATTATGATGGCTGTTGATGAAAGAGATGTCGATCTGTCTAAGCTTTCGAAAAGTGCAGTTGATCGAGATGCAAAAGTGCTGGAGTTTCCAACTTATGTTACGTTAACACCAAATAATATTTGGAAAGAAATGGATGGGTTTTCAGATGATCCAGCATTGGCAACGAAGGAAATCGGTGAAACGATTATTCAAATTGTTTCAGATGAAGTAAGCAATGTTTTACAATTATTTTACAGACGTTAAAAACTGTAATACGAGAGGTGTTTCGAATGGAATGGAGAAAAGAAGTGACGGAAATTGCAGCATACGTTCCGGGGAAGTCTATTGAAGAAGTGAAAAAAGAGTATGGATTAGAAGAGGTGCATCGACTTGCTTCGAATGAAAATCCTTTAGGACCATCTAAAAAAGCACAAAAGGCAATGCAAGACTCTGTTTTGGAAGCACATTTGTATCCAGATACATCGGCGTCAGTTTTACGAGAAACCTTAGCTACACTTTATAATGTTTCAGCAGATGAAATTGTAACAGGTAATGGTGCAGACAATGTCATTTCCCTTGTCATTAGTGCGTATGTGAATGCAGGGGATGAAGTATTATATTGTACACCGACATTTCCTGCATATCGTTCATCCACATTATTGATGGGTGGCGTTCCGGTTGAAGTATCACTACGTGAAGATTTTACATTTGATTTGGAAGCGTTGAAAGAAAAAATAACGGATAGGACGAAATTGATTTTTATTTGTAATCCGAACAATCCGACAGGAACGATTGTGGATCACGGTGAGTTAGAACAGTTTATTCGTGAAGTATCTGAAGATGTACTAGTCATTTTAGATGAAGCATATATTGAGTATGTTGATGTAGATGGATATAAAACGGGAATAGATTTTTTCAAAGCAGGATATAGCGTATTGACCATTCGTACCTTCTCTAAATTTTATAGTTTGGCAGGATTGCGTGTCGGTTATGCAATTGGAAGAAAAGAAGTGCTAGAACCAATCTTACGTTTACGTGATCCATTTGCTTTAAACCGAGTAGCAATTGCGGGTGCTGTAGCGAGCATCGGGGATGAAGGATTTGCACAAAAACATGCAAAGATGAATGTAGAAGAAAAGGTGTTTTTAACGAAACAGCTAGAAGAACTTGGTTGTACAGTATATCCTTCTCATACGAATTTTTTGTTTGTTGATGTAAAAACAGACGGCTTTATGTTATTTGAAAATTTATTAAAGCATGGTTTCATTATTCGTCCGTGTGCGGGTTGGGGTTTAACGAATTATGTTCCAATTGGTACGCATGAACAAAATGAACAGTTTATGAATGTATTACGAAAACTTCTATAAATAGCAGGTAAATATGAGCGAGCATTGCAGTGACATGGTGTGCTACTTAATCGTTCGACAACTGCAGGTAAATATCGGCTTTTTAAAATGCGATATATACCGTTCTCGACAAATGCTCATATCAAAATGTTTAATTTGCGATGCATCGATATTAAAGGAGCGAATATAGTTTTCGGGAACAATGGTTACACCAATTCCTTATTCGACAAGGGAATATGCGGTTTCGAATCGTTCGATTTCAAATTTTATATTTGGAGCAATACCAAGGTCTAAAAATTCTTTTAAAATATCGTCTCTCGTTGGGGATTAATCCGGCTAAGTTTTCTTTGTAAATAGGGATGGATTTAATTTCTTCGCTTTTAAAATTACTGAAAGGATAGATGAAAATGAATGTTTATGATCGTTTGAAAGAATTAAATATTACGTTACCGAAAGCACCTGAACCTGCGGGATTGTATATTACGAGTCAAGTAACAGGGAATTTACTGTATACTTCTGGACAAGATTGTCGGGCAGAAAATGGAGAGCTTCCTTTTACAGGGAAAGTTGCAGTTGATATAACAGTTGAAGAAGGATATGAAGCAGCTAGGTTAACAGCATTGAATTGTTTAGCAGTTATTGAAAAGGAATTAGGTGACTTAAATCGTGTAACAAAAATCGTTAAATTACTTTGTTTCGTTCATTCAAAAGATGACTTTTTTGAACAGCCAACTGTTATGAATGGTGCATCGCAACTGATTATGGATGTATTCGGGGAAAATGGTAAACATGCGCGTACTGCAGTGTCGGCGCCATCATTGCCTTTTAATATTCCATTAGAAATTGAAATGATTGTTGAATTTGAATAGAGTGAATCGTGAAAACACTTAATATTTCAGTTAGGTGTTTTTTCATTCGATATAGAAATGTGCCCTGCTATTATTGAATGTAGTATACAATTTGTTGAATAACAGTCTAAATATCTAATCGATTACAACTTTTTTGATCGCTAACTTGCGTATCAAAACAATACTTATAACAAAAAGTTATAAATTTATAGAAAAAACGTATTTGTATTTGTATTTATAAATTATTTGCCATAAAATAAAGGTAACAGTATTGTAGTTAGGAGTGTGATGTCCTTGTTCTTTGAATGGACTGGAAGAGAAGACTTAAATGCAAAAGGTAAGCGATTTCATCAAGTCGTTTAAAATATAGCAGTAGAACAATTACAAAAATCGGCAGCACAATCATTTAGTATGGATAATTATATTGAAAAATTAGAAAGGTTTCATGGTTATACAGATGAAGAATATGAGGAATTGAACGTTGATTTGTTACCGCAAATAAAAGATAACCATAGAGATTTATTATTCTATATAAAGAAATATTTGACACTCCCACCTCTAAAGGAGCAAGCTGACTAACGTCAGTGGGATTCTTGCTACCAAAGGCGAAGTCCATTTCTGGTATCGCTGACGTGCAAGATTGCGGTGTGCCATCACCGCTCCTAAGACAGTGCATGTAGCATCTTAGGCTGATTGACTGTTACCATCAATCACATATTTTTGAGTGTTCCACTATGTTTTAGCGTCTTGTGCTTGACGACTCAACACATTTTACGGAGTAGAAGAATTTGCTACTCCAACCTCATATGTACTCTATTTTCAAAGAACAGGATTGTTTTAAAGACTTTTACTTGTCTATATAGAAATTATACCACGTTTTGCTACGCAAAAGCGATACTTTCATTCCATACCTAAAGGCGGACTAAAAGTCCTGCATGGGCTTTCCCGTATCGCAAATTCTGTAAGTGATGTAACTGCAGTAAGGTCTGGCTTGTCAAACTAGTTTTTAGTTTTACAATATAATTTTAGAAAGAACAATGAAAAATTTCAAAGGGGGAAAATAATGAAGAAAATATTGGGAAAAATGGGGATTCTGAGTTTGTTTTTGCTGTTAGTCATTGCTGGATGTGGAGGTTCAACTTCAGATGTTGACGAAACAGAGGAAAAAGAAAGTAAGAATGATGGTGATAAGGAAACGTTAGTAATTGGAGTTGACGACAAGTTCGCTCCAATGGGTTTTCGTGATGAAGATAATGAACTGACTGGATTTGACATCGATTATGCAAAAGCGGCAGCTGAACATATGGGCATGGAAGTAACCTTTCAACCAATTGATTGGAAAACAAAAGAAACGGAATTATCCAGTGATAGAATTGACTTGATTTGGAATGGATATACGATTACAGATGAACGAAAAGAAAAAGTTCTCTTTACAAAACCATATTTGGAAAATGCGCAAGTTGTTACAACGCTTATTGATTCAGATATAGAAAAGTTAGAAGATTTGGATGGGAAAGAAATTGGTTTACAAGCACTTTCTTCAGCAGCTGATGCGTTAAATTCCAATCCCATTTCTGAAAAAGTGAAAAATGTTACTGAGTTTGCAGATAATGTTTTGGCATTAAGCGACTTAAAATCTGGTCGTGTTGAAGCTGTAGTAATTGATGAGGTTGTTATTGATTACTATATGGCACAAGAAGAGGGAGTTTTTAAAGTACTAGATGAATCCCTTGCTCCTGAACAATATGGAGTTGGTGTTAAAAAAGGTAACGAAGAATTATTAAATAAACTACAGGATGCACTGGATGAAATGAATGAAGATGGAACAGCAGCTGAGATTTCAATAGAATGGTTTGGTGAAGATAAAGTATTGAAGTAACATGTTAAATTTTAATAGTAAAACGTACATTGTAAAATTTATAAACAAAGAAAATTAAAGCATTTAACCTTAATAGGTCCATCGCCAATTAGATGGCGATGGACCTACCTTTTGTAAAGTGTTTTACTTTTGGAAGGAGGCCTTTATGTCAGTAGAGTATTTATTATCCATATTAAAACCGATGCTCGAAGGAGCACAAGCAACCGTTCTATTATTTTTTATAGCAATTTTTCTATCTATTCCGCTTGGTTTTTTAGTGACTTTAGCAGTACGAAGTAGATTTAAAGTTATCTCCCTGCTGGCAAATCTCTTTATCTATTTAATGCGTGGGACTCCTTTACTACTCCAATTATTGTTTTTCGTTTTTGGATTACCATTACTTCCGATTATAGGGGAATATTTAGTTCTTGACCGTTTCACCGCAGCTAGTTTAGCATTTATTTTTAACTATACCGCCTATTTTGCAGAAATATTTAGAGGTGGCTTAATAGCGATTGATAAGGGACAGTATGAAGCGGCTCAAGTATTGGGATTGAACAGATTTCAAACGACAACTCGGGTTATATTACCGCAAATGATCCGCACTGCTTTACCAGCTGTTGCGAATGAATCTGTCACACTGGTCAAAGATACTGCATTACTTTATGCTGTTGCAGTTCCTGAACTATTACACTTTGCTCAAACAGCGGTGAACCGAGATTTTACAATCGTACCGTTCTTTTTAGCCGGGATTATTTATTTATGTATGACGCTTGTTTTAACGTTATTTTTTAAGTGGCTCGAAAAAAGGTTTAGCTATGAATAAGAAGGGGTGACTAACTTGCCAATATTAGAAGTAAAGCATTTGAAAAAATCGTTTGATGAATTAGAAGTATTACGGGATTTTTCTTTTTCAATGAGTAAAAATGATGTTGTTGCAGTTGTCGGTCCTTCTGGTTCTGGAAAAAGTACAATGTTACGTAGCTTGATTCATCTTGAGGAAATAAATGGGGGAAGTATCGCTGTTGAAGGATCTTATTTAGTTCAAAATGGAGTTTATGCAAAGCCAAATGAAGTGAGAGAAATTACCGGAAAAATGGGTATGGTTTTTCAACATTTTAATTTGTTCCCTCATTTAACTGTAAAACAAAATTTAGAGCTTGCACCGAGAATGCTTAAGAAAAATACAAATGACGCTATTGAAAAACAAACAGAAGACCTATTAAAAAAAGTTGGTTTATTATCTAAAATGGATGACTTGCCTTCAAGGCTGTCAGGTGGACAAAAACAACGAGTAGCAATTGCACGAGCGCTTATGCTAAATCCTAAAATTTTATTGTTTGACGAACCTACATCGGCATTAGATCCGGAGCTAACCGAGGAAGTACTGGCGGTTATGAAGCAACTTGCTGAAGACCACATGACGATGATCGTCGTTACACACGAAATGGCGTTTGCAAAAGATGTTGCAAATCACGTTATTTTCATGGACGAAGGGGAAATTGTTGAATCCGGTTCACCGAAAGACGTATTGGAAAATCCTCAAAAAGAACGAACAAAACTCTTTTTACATCGTAGTTTACAGTAAGATAATTAGATTTTGATAAAATAATGACCACGGGAAAAGTGATTATCCATGGGAAATCGGAAATAACCACGGGAAATTTGACTTAACCAGCTAATTCGCAATTTAACCACGAAAATCTAGAAATAACCATGGAAAACGTGATTTAACCAGCTAGATGATATTTATCCGTACAATTTCTGTTTTATCAAAATTGCATATATCCGTAAAAATGAAGCAATAAAAATGCTCTTCTACAAAAGGAAGAGCATTTTTAAATGGATTCCATTAATTCTATAACTTCATCAGCTGTTTTCATAAATAATACCGTTCCGGTAAAAAAATGAACTCATGAAGTTTAGAGTTCATTTTTAGTCTGAAAAAATTCTTTTGTAATAGTAATAAACTCTTCTACAACCGGCGGTAAGTAGCGATTTTTCATAAATGCGATATACACCGTTCGCGATAAATTATTATTTGTGATCCTCTTAATTGTAAATGGTGAATGATTTGAAGCAGTAATATAATTTTCTGGAACGATTGTAATGCCAAGGCCTTCCTCGACTAATGAACACGCAGTTTCAAATCGTTCAATTTCAAAATGTATGTTTGGAATAATGCCGGATTTTCGAAATGCATTTAATATATCTTGCCTTGTTTGAAACCCTTCTTGGGAAATAATAAACTCTTCATCTTTTATGTCATTAATTGAAATGTTTTCGAAGTTTTGAAGAGAATGCCCTTTTGGGAGCACAGCAACCAAATTTTCTTTATAAATTGGCATTGTTAATATTTCGTTATTTTCAAAATGTTGATTTGTTATCGCAAGATGAATTTTATAGTTTTGTAAAGCTAATTCAACTTGTTTTAGTCCAAGCACTTCAATAAGTTTAATGTGAATATCAGGGTTTGATTCGCTATAAGAAGCAATTACTTTCGGTAGCCAGGACTTTACAGATTCAATTAATCCAATCTGCAACTCCAAAGGTCCTTGATCTTTTAAACGGATCATTTCCTCTTTCACATATGTAAAATGATTGAGTAACTTTTTTGCTTCTTTATATAAAATTTCACCTTCTTTAGTTAAAGAGATTTTTCGGGTGCTTCTTTCAATTAAAGAAAGCCCCATATGATCTTCAAGCTTTTTAATGGCTGAACTTAATGAAGGCTGTGAAATATGCAGTGCTTTTGCTGCCTTTGTAAAAGATCCTTTATCAATTAATGTGGTGAAATATAGTAATAATCTTTCATCCATATGTATCCCCTAGCCTTAGGTAATAGAAATATAGTTTATTACTCATGTCTTTATTATAGCATGATTTTTTAAATTAGAACTCTTTTATAGTAATAAACTATATTGTTTTATTTCAAGTTTATTTATAGTTTTCATTTATACATTTATAGAAAAAACGTATTTGAATAAATAAATAGGATGAAATACAATATATAGAAAGAGATATTGTCGGCAGGGGTGATTTATTTGTTTTATGAGTGGAAAGGTAGAGTAGACGAGAACGCAATAGGAAAGCGCCTTCATCAAATAGTTCAAAATATAAATGTAAAAGACTTAAAGAAAAACGAAGAGCAAAACATTGGTTTAGTAGGATTTGAATGTGACGAAGGTGTTAAAAGAAATAAAGGTAGAGTGGGTGCATCTGAAGCTCCGAATGAAATTAGAAAATTACTTGCAAGCATTCCTTATCATAACGGAAAAAAAAGTATTATAGATTTGGGTAACATACAATGTGTCGACAATGACTTAGAAGGAGCCCAAGCACGTTTGGGTAAGCATGTAGCCAAGTTATTAGAAAATAATTATATACCGATCATTTTAGGTGGAGGTCATGAAACGTTTTACGGCCATTATCTAGGAGCAAGAGAAGCAGTAGGGAATGATAAAAAAATCGGTATGATTAATTTAGATGCTCATTTTGATTTGCGTATTGATGATACACCTTCGTCTGGGACAATGTTTCGGCAGATTTTGGAATCGGATAAAAATGCTGATTACTTATGTATTGGTATACAGGAATTAGGAAACACCGAGCAATTGTTTTTAACGGCAAAGGAATTTGGTGTGGAATATGTTCTTGAAAATGAGATCGAACCAATCGAGAATACATTTACAAAAATTGATGAGTTTGCAAAAAAACAAGATTATATTATTTATACAATTTGCACAGATGTTATAAATCAAGCCTATGCTCCAGGTGTAAGCGCTCCAGCACCGCTTGGACTTGATCCAAAGACGGTAAGAACAATTACAGAGCATATCGTAATGCAGGAGAACTTTTTAAGCTTTGATGTGTCTGAAGTGAATCCAACTCTAGATGTAGCAGAAAAAACAGCAAGACTGATTAGTTATGTTATAGCAGAAACGATGAGCCATTTAAATAGAAAGAACTGTACCGGGAGGCCACTAGTATGATAAAACTCACAGGTGATACGTTAACGATTGGTGAACTAAAAGAAATTTTATACGGCGATCGACAAGTGCAAATTGCGAATGAAAGCTTAGAAAAGGTTCAAGCAAGTAGAACGGCGGTAGATAACATTGCAAAAGGCAGTGAATCTGTATACGGTATTAATACTGGGTTTGGTAAATTTAGTAACGTCAAAATTGCTGAAGAAAATGTTGGGGATTTACAATTAAATTTAATTCGGTCTCATGCTTGCGGTGTAGGGGATCCTTTTCCAAGGGTTGTATCGAAAGCGATGATGGTGTTAAGGTTAAATGCTCTTGTGAAAGGATTTTCGGGAATTAGAGTAGAAGTTGTCGAATTATTGGTCGAATTAATTAATCGTAATATTATTCCTGTCATCCCACAACAAGGTTCATTAGGTGCTTCCGGTGATTTAGCTCCACTTGCGCATTTAGCATTAGTTTTAATTGGAGAAGGTTCAGTATTTGACGATTCAGGTGAAATCGTACCTTCATCAGAAGTATTCGAAAGACATAAAATCGCCCCAGTTATTTTGCAGGCAAAAGAAGGTTTGGCATTAATTAACGGAACACAAACAATGACAGCGATGGGGGTTGTCAATTATATAGAGGCAGAAAAACTAGCTTTAGATAGTGAATGGATTGCCGGAATGACTTTTGAAGCACTTGAAGGTGTTATTGATGCCTTTTTACCAGAAACTCACGAAGTTCGTGGTTATCCGCAACAAATTGACGTAGCTAAAAGAATGGTAGATTGGTTAGAAGGTAGCGAGTTAACGACAAGACAAAATGAAAAAAGAGTGCAAGATGCTTATTCATTAAGATGTATTCCGCAAGTACATGGTGCGTCTTGGCAAGTGTTAGACTATGTAAAAGAAAAATTAGAAATTGAAATTAATGCCGCAACAGACAACCCACTTATTTTTGATAATGGGAATACAGTAATTTCTGGTGGAAATTTTCATGGACAACCGATTGCGTTTGCGATGGATTTCTTAAAAATTGCTGTAGCAGAGCTTGCGAATATTTCTGAACGTCGAATTGAACGTTTAGTAAATTCGCAATTAAATGAAGGTCTGCCGGCTTTTTTAAGTCCTGAACCTGGCTTACAATCTGGAGCAATGATTATGCAATATGTTGCCGCTTCCTTAGTCTCGGAAAATAAGACACTTGCCCATCCAGCAAGTGTAGATTCGATCCCTTCTTCCGCTAATCAAGAAGACCATGTAAGTATGGGTACGATAGGATCCAGACATGCATCATCGATTATTCAAAATAGCCGAAGCGTGTTAACGATTGAGGCGATTTGTGCAATGCAGGCGCTTGAATACAAAGGAGTAGAAAAAGCTTCGCCAAAAATAAGACAGAAATGGACATTAGTAAATGACATTGTTCCAAGTTTAACTGAGGATAGAATTTTCCATAAAGATATGGAAAGATTAAATGACTATTTAAAAGAAATTGAAGTGTAAAGTATTAGGGAGGTAATAGAATGTCAAATGTATTATATATAAAAAATGCAACGGAGTTAATTACTGTTAGTGGTCATTCTAATCAACCAGCTAAAAAAGAAGCGATGAGCAACATAGGAATTATCGAAAATGGCAGTGTTTTATCACAAGAGGGAAAAGTTATTGCAGTAGGTACGGATGAAGAAATAAGAAAAGAGCATCAGGACCTTATCGATCAGGCTGAGGTGATAGATGCGACAGGACGCATCGTTACCCCTGGATTAATTGATCCGCATACACATATTGTTTATGCAGGGACACGTGAAAATGAATACGCCATGAGATTGCAAGGGAAAACATATATGGAAATTATGAATGCTGGGGGCGGAATTCACGCGACGACGAGAGCAACGCAGCAAGCGACTTTTGATGAATTATATGAACAATCAAAAGTTCGTTTAGACAAAATGTTGCTAAATGGAATTACGACGATCGAAGCGAAAAGCGGTTACGGTCTAACGACAGAGCATGAATTAAAACAGTTGGAAGTTGCTAAGAAATTGAATGAAGATCATCAGATGGAACTCATTTCTACGTTTATGGGGGCACATGCCGTTCCAATGGATTACAAAGAGAATCCGGAAGCATTTGTTGATATTGTCATTAATGAAATGCTTCCAGTCGTAGCAGAGAAAAACCTAGCCGTGTTTAATGACGTATTTTGTGAAGCGGGCGTATTTACGCCTGAACAATCGTATCGTATTTTAGAAGCTGGTAAAAAATACGGTTTAAAACCTAAGATCCACGCAGATGAGATTGAATCTTATGGTGGAGCAGAAACAGCAGCCGAAGTAAAAGCCGTATCAGCAGAACATTTATTAAGAGCATCTGATAAAGGAATCCAAATGATGGCCGAAAACGATGTTATCGGGGTATTACTACCAGGTACCGCATTTTTCTTAATGGCAGATTATGCAGAAGCAAGAAAGATGATTGACTCAGGTATGGCTGTTGCCTTATCAACTGATGCCAATCCAGGCTCTTCTCCGACATTATCTTTACAGTTTATTATGAATTTAGGTTGTTTGGAAATGGGCATGACTCCAGAAGAAGTGATTACGGCAACAACAATAAACGCAGCGCATGCGATTGATGCTGCAGACAGAATTGGAAGTATCGAAGTTGGAAAAGATGCAGATTTTACAATGTTTGATGTGAAAAATCATCTCATGCTTTCATACCAATATGGAATGAACCATGCGCATACGGTTGTTAAACAAGGTAAAGTTGTCGTGGAAGATGGACATATTTTACGTTAATGTGAAGCGTGACAGTGGGATATACATGTCTAGTTATGTATTAAACTAAAAGGGGAGATGTAAAATGAGTTTGAAAGTTACTGATATTCGTGCGCCAAGAGGGAATGAATTAACTTGTAAAGGATGGATTCAGGAAGCTGCTTTTCGTATGTTAATGAACAACCTTGACCCGGAAGTTGCAGAAAATCCAGATGATCTCGTTGTTTACGGCGGAATCGGAAAAGCTGCAAGAAACTGGGAAAGCTATCATGCTATTATTAATGAATTAAAAGAATTAGAAAATGATGAAACGCTATTAATTCAATCAGGTAAGCCAGTGGGAAAATTCAGAACGCACGAAAATTCTCCACGTGTGTTAATTGCAAACTCCAACTTAGTTCCTGCATATGCGAACTGGGAGCATTTTAATCAGTTAGATAAAGAAGGCCTTATGATGTATGGTCAAATGACAGCGGGAAGCTGGATTTATATTGGGGCACAAGGAATTCTTCAAGGTACTTACTTAAGTTTTGTTGAAGCTGGTAAGAAATTATTCGGTAGCCCCGATCTAACTGGTAAATTTATTTTAACTGGTGGTATGGGTGGAATGAGTGGAGCACAGCCACTTGCGGGTAAAATGGCAAAAGCGGTTATTTTAGTAGTTGAAGTTGACCGTAAGCGAATTGAAAGAAAGATTAATGAAGGCTACTGTGATTATATTTGTGAAGATTTAGATGAAGCATTAGAAAAAGTGAAAGATTTAACGGAAAAAGGTGAGCCAGCTTCGATTGGGCTAGTAGGAAATTGTGCGGATGTTTTCCAAGAAATCCATGACCGCGGAATTATTCCAGATATCGTTACAGACCAAACGAGTGCACATGACCCGAGAAATGGATATGTTCCAAATGGAATGACATATGAAGAGGCCTTAAAATTAAGGGAAGAAGATCCAGATAAATATGAGCAATTGTCTTTAGAAACGATTGCAAAACATGTCCGTGCCATGTTAGCTTTACAAGAAGCTGGCGCAGAAACATTTGATTATGGTAATAATATTCGTCATTATGCAAAAGAACAAGGTGTAGAAAACGCATTTGATTTTCCAGGATTCGTTCCGGCATACTTACGTCCACTGTTCTGTGAAGGAAATGGACCTTTCCGCTGGGCTGCTTTATCTGGAGATCCAGAGGATATTTACAAAACAGATCAGTTAGCAAAAGAAATGTTTAGTGAAAACGAAGCATTAGTAAACTGGATTGACATGGCACAGAAAATGGTTAAATGGCAAGGATTACCTGCAAGAATTTGTTGGTTAGGTTACGGAGAACGTCATAAATTTGCCCTAAAAGTAAATGAAATGGTGGCAAGTGGTGAACTTAGCGCACCAATCGTGTTTGGACGTGATCATTTAGACAGTGGATCTGTTGCCTCACCAAACCGTGAAACAGAATCAATGAAAGACGGAAGTGATGCAGTTGCAGACTGGCCGATCTTAAACGCACTAGTAAATACAGCTGGTGGTGCAAGTTGGGTAAGCTTACACCACGGCGGTGGAGTTGGAATGGGCTATTCTATCCATGCCGGTCAAGTATTAGTTGCTGACGGAACGGAAGAAGCAGCTGAGAAAATCAAACGTGTTCTCGTTTCTGATCCTGGAATGGGAGTTATCAGACACGCGGATGCTGGTTACTCAAGAGCACTTGATGTTGCGGAAGAGCGCGGCGTTCATATACCAATGAAGAAGTAATAATGTTGAACTGCACATTTACTTATTTTAGATAATTAAATGTGCAGTTTTTTAATTTTAGCAGATAGGATAGTATAAAACTTTCCTACTGCATAAGTGCAACTAAGGCTTTCGCCAAGGCTTGGCGATAAGCCAAGTTTTCTAAAAATTGTTGCTGCTAATGTCGGAAATCTTGTAAAAGTTTTTAATAAATCCCATTATCCTCACTCAACATGAAAGAAGATAACGAGAGTATGTTGTTAAAAATTAAGAGACTCAGCCGCTTTTACAGAAAAAACAAATCTGTGTAAAAAAACCCCTTCTGAAATATTCAAAAGGGGATTCCAAAAAAAACGGCATTTTATTTAGCTGTTTAAAATTTTGGTTTCAAAACACGATTCAACGCTACTTCATGTGCATCGACCGTTTTTTCAATGTCGTCTAATGTATGGGCTATGGACATGGAGTAACGGTTTAATGGTTTTAAATAAATTCCTAAATTTAATAATTCTGTATCGATTTTTTCGCGAAAATTGGTGTCTGCTTTCCACATATCACGGTAGTTTTTTATCGGTTCTTTCGTAAAGATAATATTAAAAATACTTCCTGCTCCTATCGTTTGCATGTCGATCTGATAGGAGGAATAAAGTTTTTCCAAACGTGTTCGTAATAACATTGTATTTGAAATTAAATTTTTTAATAATTGGCCAGTTTCTAACATGCGGATTGTTTCCATTCCAGCAGCTAAAACAAGTGGATGGCCGTTATACGTACCGCTGTGGAAAACGATCGATTGGGTTGCTTTACTATCTCCACCAACAGCGAACACATCCCCTTTGGCATTAGCTGCACTTTGCATCATAATTTCTTTTTTACCACCAACAGCTCCAACTGGTAAACCTCCACCCAATACTTTTCCGAGTGCGGTTATATCTGGTTTCATACGATACAGTTTCTGTGCCCCACCCATATCGACACGAAATCCCGTTTTTACTTCATCGAAAATGAGGAGAATATCAAGTTCTTTCGTAAGCTTTCCCAATCCTTGCATATAGGAATCATCAGCTGGGATGAAGCCACCTTGTATTGGTTCTAAAATAATTGCGGCAAGTTCATTTGCATGTTTTTTTAACAAAGTTTCCGTTGCTTCTAGATCATTAAATGGTAAGACGATTGTATTTTCTTGTTCATCTAAAGGAATGCCACTAGACTCCAAAACCGGTGTAGGTGATTCAGCTTTCCCGGCATTTTCCTTACTCGGGTTAATGCTTACAAGGACCTGATTCAATCCACCATGGTAATGCCCCTCGAATTTTCCAATTTTAGGCTTGCCTGTATAGGCTATGGCTAAACGGATAGCCAGCAGAACTGCTTCTGTTCCGGAGTTAGTAAATCTCACTTGATCCATACTTGGATAAAGGGCTACCAATTTTTCAGCCATTTCCACTTCTAACTCATGTGGTGTTCCAAAAATCATTGTTCCTGAATTTGTTAACTGATTGATGGTTGCTTGCATCACTTGCGGGTGACCGTGTCCAGTGATTAATGCGCCATAACATAAGGAATAATCAATATATTCCATACCATCAACATCGATTAACTTGCTACCTTTTCCTTCCTTCATGAATATAGGGTTTGGAGCAAAATGTTTAATATTTGCGGTAACACCTCCAGGGATCACCGTTTCCGCATGCTGAAACATTTTAGAAGATGTTTGTTTATTATTTGATGTAACATCTTCTTTTACATTGACCATTTGTATCGCCTCACATATAGTTTTTCGCAAAATTGAATTTGCTAAGATAACATCTTGTGAAAATTGTTATCTTAGTTTAAGTATATGCGAGGAAAATTATTTATGCAACATTAATTTCATTAAATAAAAAAAATGAAGATAAAATTTCAAAACGTAACCAAGCTAATAAAAAACATCGTAGCGATCCCATAATTGTTCGAAGTTTTCGAGGCGTTCTTTCATATTTATTTCTTTTTTATTTCCGATATAAGCGATTAATGTATTAATAACACTAAGAGGTGCAACAAAGGAGTCTAAAAATGATTGCATATTACTTGATGCAAAAAGAGCGATATTGGCATAAGCAGTAATTGGAGAGGAAAAATGATCGGTTAATGCGATAATCTTGGCATTTTTTTCGGCTGCGTACGAAACGGCATTGAGCGTACTTTTAGTATATCGAGCATAGCTGATCCCAATAATGACATCTTTTTCGTTTACATTATAAATTTGGTCAAAAGCCGCTTCTGTCGTATGCACTAATTCACTTTTTCCGAACATAATATTTAAATAATAGTGTAAGAACGTACCTAATGATAAAGCACTCCGATTAGCGATAATATAAATTCGGTCTGCTTCCAAAATATACTTAGCAGCTCGCTCGAAATCTGCAGGGTTTAATTGTTGCATCGTCGTTTGGATATTTTTAATATCATCATTAAAATTATCGTAAATTGCCTTTTCCGTTTCGCTATATGTGGCACGTGACATTGTCAGACGTTCTACTGTATTTAATTGCTTTTCAATCGAAGTAGCTAATTGTTTTTGCAGATCATTATAACCTGAAAAACCTAGGAAGGTAGCAAAACGAACAACAGTTGCTTCACTAACTCCAGTCATTTTTGCTAACTTTGCTCCGGTTATAAAAGGAATCGAATGCGGATTTTCTAAAATATAATCCGCAATTTTATGTTGCGATTTACTCATGCTATCTCTTCTTGAACTAATGATTCGGTAGATTGTTGGACTAGACATGGAGTACTCCTTTCAAGACGGCTTGCATCCATCTTAAAATATCTTCATATACTTCTTCTTTGTTAAGTTCATTGATAAGTTCGTGTCGCGAGTTTTCATATAATTTAAATGAAATATGTTCATATCCATGTTGTTGGTAGAGTTCATAAACTGCTTCTACGTCTTTTCCTAACCCGCCGACAGGATCTTTATCACCAGAAATGAAAAACATCGGTAATGACTTTGGTGTTTTTTCCAGCTCTTCTTTACGATGGATCAGTTCAATCCCACTAATTAAATCAATGTAAAAACTTGTTGAACAAATAAATCCACAATTATTATCTTCTATATAAGCATCAACGGCTTTTTCATCACATGTTAAAAAATCAAAATCAGTGCGAACTGGTGAAAATGCTTTATTAAAATTTCCAAAAGTAAGCTTATGGAGAAGCGGGCTTGGGGTTCGTGGTCCTTTCCTTTTCCGTTCCCATTTTGCGAGCAGTAAACCCGCCTTGCCGAGTAGGCCTTGATCTCCACCTGTCCCTGATAAAATAGCTCCTTCAATCGCGTCACCATATAATTGAATATATCGTCTTGTTAAAAAGGAACCTAAACTATGCCCGAAAATAAAGACTGGAATCTCCGGCTGTTCTTCTTTGATGATAGTTGTTAATTGCTTCATATCGGAGACCACTTTTTCAAAACCGTTTTCTTCAGCAAAAAATCCTCGGTCATCAGGTGCTTGAATGGTACCACCATGTCCGCGGTGATCATTCCCATAGACAACAAAGCCTTGAGCGACTAGAAATGAACAAAAATCTTCATAACGGAGAACATGTTCTGCCATTCCGTGAGAAATTTGCACAATTCCTTGTATATTTTCTGTTTTTGGGTTCTCCCAGCGATATGCATTGATTTTTGTTTCGTCTTCAGAATAAAAATAAAATTGTTTACGCTCCATTTATATTCCTCCTTATTCACTAAAATTGTTCCTTGGCGATAAGCCAAGATTTTTAACAACGAAGGCTTCCACTATAAATATTGTAAATAAGCGTGCAGTATTCCCAATTAGCGTGTTTTATTTAGTGAATTTAAGATTCTAATATTAATGTACCATAACTTTCCACTAATCATAACTAATCACCTATTTGCATATAATCACGATTATGCATAAATTATGTATAATATTAATCCATTTAAAAAGGGTGCTATATAAATAATATACTTAATGTGGAGGAAATATTTAAAAAACTTATAAATATACTATTGATTTTATTTTTATACAGTTTATAATGATAATTATTATATAGAATTTAGGAGTGGATGAATAATGAAAATTGCAATTATTGGAGCAACCGGCTATGGAGGAGCAGAATTAGTGCGAATTTTGCGCCAACATCCACGTGTATCCATTCACTCTGTTCATGCATCAAGTTTATATGGTGAACCGCTTCATAAAAGTTTTCCACATATGCAAAACGTAGTAGCAGAGCCGCTTCAAGCTGTTAATGTAAAAAAGATGGCAAAAGAAGTAGATCTAGTATTTATGGCAACACCTTCTGGGGTCGCAATGAACTTAGCGCCACAATTTTTAGCTGAAGGTGTAAAAGTTATTGACTTATCGGGTGATTTTAGGATTACCGATCAAAAAGTTTACGAACAATGGTATGGAATCGAAGCGGCTGATAAAGATTTATTGGCGTCTGCGGTATATGGTCTTACTGAATGGATTGATGTGGATTTATCCGAAGTTAACCTTATCTCAAACCCTGGATGTTACCCCACGTCAGTACTTTTAGGACTTGCGCCACTTATTAAAAATGAACTTATTGATGAAAATTCAATTATTGTCGATGCAAAAACCGGCGTTAGTGGTGCAGGAAAAGGTCTTTCTGCCGCAACTCATTTTTCAGAGACAAATGATAATTTTAAAATATATAAAGTGAATGAACACCAGCATACACCAGAAATTGAACAGATGCTCTCGAGATGGAATAATCTAACCGGAGCAATTACGTTTACGACACATTTAGCGCCAATGACAAGAGGAATTATGGCGACCATGTATGCAACAGTAAAAGAAAAAACAACAACAAAACAACTGATTGAGTTATTTAAAGAAACTTATGAAGATAAATATTTTGTCCGTGTCCGTGAAGAAGGACAGTTTCCGAGTACGAAAGAAGTGTATGGATCGAATTTTTGCGATATTGCAGTAACATATGATGAAAGAACAAACCGAGTCACCGTAGTTTCTGTAATCGACAATCTTGTAAAAGGGGCATCCGGTCAAGCGGTACAAAATATGAATAAAATGTTAGGTATTGATGAAAAGACGGGAATTGATCTTATGCCAGTTTTCCCATAACGTGAGAATGTAAGTTGCAGCAAGCAATAAATAATAGTGGTGAGTTGTAACTATTTTCGTAGCGATTTAAGAATTGCTAAGCTAAGTCTAGGATAAAAAGGGGAATAAGAATGAGTGAACTGAAGACGAAAGTAAAACAGGTGGAATCAGGTTCTATTGTTACTCCATCCGGCTTTCAAGTAGCTGGATTACATTCGGGAGTGAAAAGAAAGCGAAATGATTTAGGGGTTGTCTATTCGGAAACACCTGCAAATGTAGCAGCTGTTTATACGTTAAATCAAATTCAGGCAGCACCACTCGGAGTTACAAAAGAAAGTATAGCTACTGAAAATAAAATTCAAGCAATTATTATAAATAGTGGAAACGCAAATGCTTGTACAGGAAAACAAGGATTGCTTGATGCATATAGCATGCGAAAAACAACGGCTGAAAAGTTTACTATTCCAGAACATTATGTTGCGGTTGCTTCAACAGGAATAATAGGACTCGATATGCCGATGGATAAAATCACACCACATATTGGTGAGTTAGCGATTGGCAAGACGGAGAAACATGCGGCAGATTTTGGTGAAGCGATTTTAACGACAGATACATTTGCAAAATCTACATGTTTTGAAGCAGAGATTGATGGCAAAACAGTTTCCATGGCAGGAGCAGCAAAAGGATCCGGAATGATTGAACCAAATATGGGTACGATGCTCGGATTTATTACGACAGATGCAGAGATTGATTCAACTTCTCTTCATCTCGCTTTAAAGCAAGCTGTTGACGGGACATTTAACCGCATAACCGTTGATGGTGATACGTCTACAAATGATATGGTTATAGTTTTAGCGAATGGGTTAGCGGAAAATAACACATTAACACCAGAACATGAAGACTGGGATACATTCATTGAATTGTTAACCAACACATGTGAAGATTTAGCGAAGCAAATTGCCCGGGATGGCGAAGGGGCAACCAAGCTAATCGAAGTAAATATAAAAGGCGCAAAAACGGACGAAGATGCAAAAAAAATCGGCAAATCAATTGTAGGTTCTTCCTTAGTTAAAACAGCTGTGTTCGGGGCGGATGCAAACTGGGGGCGAATCATTGCTGCGATTGGTTATAGTGGAGCAGAAATAAATCCCGAAACAATTGATATGGCTATCGGCCCAATGCAACTTTTAAAAGACAGTGAACCGACTGGTTTTTCTGAGGAAGAAGCGACAGCGTATTTAGAAAATGACACGATACAAATCAACGTAGATTTGAAAATAGGTAATGGAAAAGGAAAGGCATGGGGCTGTGACCTCACTTATGATTATGTCAGAATTAATGCCAGTTATCGCTCGTGAAAGGAGTATAGTTTTGGATAACAGTATCGTTTTAAAATGTGGTGGTAGTTCAATCAATGAATTATCAGATGAATTTTTTAAAAATATTCAAGCATTGCGGGATGCAGGCCTAAAACCAGTTATCGTCCATGGCGGTGGGCCTGCGATAAAAGATATGCTAGAAAAATTAGACATTGAGTTTGAATTTATTGATGGATTGAGAAAAACGACAGAAGCGATGATGGATGTCGTGGAAATGGTTTTATCCGGTCATGTCAATCCCGCGCTTACAAGACGGGTCAACCAAACGGGGATAAAGGCAGCCGGTGTATCCGGAGTGTTAGAAGCGACGCCAATTAATTATGAACGTTATGGATTTGTTGGTGAAGTTACTCATGTTGATACAGCATATATTGAGCAATTATTAGAGCTTGATATTGTACCAGTAATTTCTCCAATAGCAATCGGTGCAGACGAAAAGCGATACAACGTTAACGCAGATACAGCGGCCGGAGCAGTCGCAGCAGCGCTTAATGCAAAACAATTAATCTTTGTAACAGATGTTCCGGGAATTTTAAAAGATGGAGATCTCCTAGAAACAGTAACAATTCAGGATATTGAAGCAATGATTGAAGATGGAACAATCTACGGTGGAATGATACCAAAGGTAAAAGCAGCTATGAAAGGCTTATCGATCGTAAAAGAAGTCATGATCGTAAACGGAAAACAATCCGAACTAAAAAATACCACAACATTAGCAGGAACAACGATCAAAGTAAATGAAAGCGTGCAGGTATAAGCGTGTAGTTGAGGGGAATTGTGCAGTTGTGAAAATTTAAAAACTAGTAACAGCCTTGTTGATTTCCATCTCCGGGCAGTTCGCGCATCCTTAGGCAAGGATTAATTACTATTCGTTCTCGTAATCGCAAAGACGCAACGAGTTGTGGAATGATTAACTACTATTCGTTACCGTATTCGCAAAGGCGAAGTAAGTTGAGGAATGATTAACCTCTATTCATAACCGTAATCACGAGGGCGTATGGCCACGGACTCAGCCTCCGCTGCATAGGACGTACAAGTGCAAATCTTCACGGTGGAACGAAAGCGTAGCTACCCAAGACGTGACCGCTTTTAGCCAAATATGAGTCACCATGTATTTCCTTCGCTGGGATAGTTTATTGGGCAAAAGACAATTCTTTTATTTGAGAATTCATACTAGCGTAGGCAGAATACGTAGACTCCTGTGGGAACAGCACGTGTCCGAAGACCCCGCAGCGGTGTTCTTCCGCGAGGAGGCTGAGGCCGTGCCCACGGAAAGCGAAGTATTCTGCCGAAGCGGTTTTCATCACAAATTATGGTAAGAAGTGAGCAAGCACTAATTTTATTTACCGTAGCGGTAGGACTGTTGCTATTTGAACTTTACTGTACAGTTTATGCACAAGATTTTTTATAATAAAAGTTAGGAGATGTTAGGAGATGGCATTATTTCCAACGTACAATCGCTATGACTTAGCTGTAGCAAAAGCTGACGGAACGATTGTAGAAGATGTAGACGGAAAAAAATATCTTGATTTTGGAACCGGAATAGGCGTTTGTAATTTAGGACACCGCCATCCGGCCGTGCAAAAAGCAATTGAAAATCAACTAAATAATTATTGGCATGTGTCCAATTTATATAAGCAGCCCATTCAGGAAGAAGTCGCACAACTAATTACAGAAAACAGTCCCGGTGATTCAGTGTTTTTCTGTAATAGTGGAGCAGAAGCAAACGAAGCTGCTATTAAACTTGCGAGAAAAGTATCCGGAAAAGATAAGATCATTACATTTAACCAGTCTTTTCACGGACGTACATTTGCGACAATGGCGGCAACTGGCCAAGAAAAAGTACGAATTGGCTTTGGCCCAATGCTTGAATCATTTGCCTACGCTACGTATAACGACCTTGAGTCAGTAAAAGAATTAATCGATGAAAATACAGCAGCAGTCATGCTAGAAGTTGTGCAAGGAGAAGGTGGAGTCATCCCGGGAAATGAAGACTTCATCAAAGGTCTTGCCACACTATGTAAAGAAGAAAAGATTTTACTCATTGTTGATGAGATTCAAACAGGGATTGGTCGTACTGGTGAAAAATTTGGTTTCGAACATTACGGAATTGAACCAGATATTTTTACACTTGCCAAAGGACTTGGAAATGGTCTTCCAGTAGGAGCAATGGTAGCGAAACAAGAATATTGTGCAACATTCGGTCCAGGTTCTCATGGATCAACATTTGGCGGAAATCCACTTGCAATGTCTGCAGCAAAAGCAGTGTTAACTACTGTTTTTGAAAAAGAATTTTTACTAAATGTAACGGAAACTGCAAACTATTTACACGAACAATTAGCTGAACATATTAAACCATTAGATTTTGTAAAAGAGATTCGTCAAAAAGGATTAATGGTAGGAATTGAGTGTCAAACTCAAGCCTCCCATCTTGTACCTAAATTAATGGATAAAGGTATTTTAGTCTTAAGCGCAGGAGAAAATGTCATTCGACTGTTACCGCCGCTTACGGTTTCAAAAGACGAAATCGCAAAAGCGGTAATGACATTGAAAGATGTTTTACAAAAAGAAGAAATTATGTTATAAATAAATAACATTGCAACAAGTGCAAATTTTAATTATGCGTACTTGTTGCAAAAATTATACACGTTTATGCATAAAGATACACTTTTTTGTAAAAACATTCGTTTGTAAATAAAAGTAAGTTTATATGAGGAGGCAACTTGGAATGCCCAAGGAGAAGCAAATAAAAAAGGTTTTAGTTATTGGATCAGGTCCAATCGTCATTGGGCAGGCAGCTGAATTTGATTATGCAGGGACGCAAGCTTGTTTAACGTTAAAGGAAGAAGGCTGTGAAGTTATTCTTATTAATAATAACCCTGCAACAATCATGACAGATGAGAATGTCGCCGACCGTGTTTATTTTGAACCATTAACTGTTAAAAATATCGAAGCAATTATACAAAAAGAAAAACCAGATGGGATATTAGCGTCGGTTAGTGGGCAAACCGGTTTAAACTTGGCATTTAAATTACAAGACAAAGGAATTATTACTAAATACAATTTAAAAGTTTTAGGGACTCCTATTGATTCAATTATGCAAGGGGAAGACCGTGATAAATTTAGAAATTTAATGCAAGAAATCGAAGAGCCGATTTCAGAAAGTGCCATCGTTGATAATCTCGATGATGCACTAGCATTTAGTAAAGAGGTAGGCTATCCGATTATAGTAAGACCTGCGTACACATTAGGAGGTTCAGGAGGCGGGATTGCAACTGGTGAAAATCACTTTATCGAACTCGTTTCTCGCGGATTAAGAGCAAGTCCTATCAACCAATGTTTGATTGAAAAAAGCATTGCTGGCTGGAAAGAAATTGAGTTTGAAGTAATCCGAGATCAAGCAAATGATGCGAGCATCGTGTGCCATATGGAAAATATTGATCCAGTTGGCGTGCATACGGGTGATTCGATTGTCGTTGCTCCAATTCAAACTTTATCCGCTGAGGAAAT
>NZ_JBPPZG010000021.1:0-30586 GCF_051918545.1 Pseudogracilibacillus amylolyticus (SeqCode)
TTTTATGATAGAGTGCCTTCTCTTTTTTGGCTAGTAAATAAGGTGAAAATATCCCCCGAGTAAAATATTACACATATAGCCATAGGAGATGAAATAAACATGGTTAAAAAACAATTAATTATGGAAAAGGCATCTGAATTATTTGCCAAACAAGGATTTAAATCTACATCTGTTCAGCAGATAACGGAGCGTTGCGGAATATCAAAAGGTGCATTCTATTTATCTTTCAATTCAAAAGATGAACTAATTTTGGCCTTGATCGAACAGTATATAAGGCAAGCGACTGCAAACTTTGACTACATAGTCAATAATGTGAACAAAGAACGACTTTTATATGAATTTTATCAAGAATCGTATCAATTTTTTTATAAACACGCCAACATCGCTAAAATATTTATTAGAGAAACACAATCTCTTGGCGAAGAACTCATTAACAAAATACACTACTATGATCGACTAAATGAGAAAATTATTATTACGATGATTGAACGCTTATATGGTGAAAACGTTAAAAACTCAAAGTTTGACTTACTTTATTGCATTAAAAATTTCATGACAATGTATGCAGATCTCATTTTATTCGACAATATGAAGTTGGACATCGACAAACTCTCACGTTCATTAGCGGAAAAAACCAATATATTAGCCAATCATATCACTATCCCATTCATTACAGAAAAACAGTTTGAACTATTAAAATATAGAATCGACGTTGAAATAACGAAAGAAGAAGTAATCGATGTTCTTGAACAATGTTTGGAGGAAATGGAAGACTCGATAGAGAAGGAATCACTCATGCTTCTCAAACAAAACTTGCATGACGATAAGTTTTCAATCGCAATCGTAAAAGGGCTAATAGAAAACATCCGCAATCACCCAGATTGTGAATGGAGCACTTATTTGCTGCGGATGTATTATCAATTATAACGGGGTGTACCAAAAGGGAAGTCCGTAACTAAAACGATTTAATCCTCCACTTTAGCGGTGGAAATACTTATTGACTGGTGAGCGACTAAAAGCTATCGCGTCTTTGGAATTAAGACTACACTTACTCGTCCCTCAGAAGTGCATTTGCACAATCGTTCGTCCTCCGGATAATTTTTCCGTCGGGAGACTAACAGCCACCGACGGAAAAGGAGACACGATAAAAGCAAAAGATAGCCTATCGTGAGCAGCTATCATTCTATTACAATGAATTTAGTTTATTTATTACTTTTCACTGTTTCTATTAATTTTTTATATACATATAGAGCAATCTTTGTATCCTGAGCCCCTGTCCCCGTTAAGTCAGTAACAGTAATTGCATCATCCCGATCTCGTGGCTTTTGTTTTTTAGAAGTCAATTGACCAAGTTCGAACACATTCTTTTTATCAATCAGATTCGCCTCAATTGCGTGCTTTAGTTCCCCACACACTTCGCATTGATCTATCACATCACAAATAACGAAATCCGCCATTTGTAAAATTTTCGGATCGAGCTCCTGCTTATACGGCGCATCAGCCCCTATCGCTGTTATATGAGTACCGGGCTGAATCCACTCGCTTTGCAGAACAGGCTCTTCAGCAGGCGTTGTTGTAATAATAAGATCACATCCTCTGGCAACTTCTTCGGGAGAATCTTTAACCGATACGATGATATCCAATTTTTCTTCCATTTCCTGTTTAAATTCCAAAACTCTTTTTTTCGTTTTACTATATATATGTACATGTCGAAAATCCCGAACAAATTTTAGAGCTTCTACCTGATAACGAGCCTGTGCCCCTGCACCAATTACGCCAACGACATCAATCGCTTCATTCGCCAAATAATCCGCGGCAACCGCACCTGCAGCCGCAGTCCTAACATCTGTCAAATACCCATTGTCATATAAAAGTGCTTCAGGCTGACCATTTATCGCACTAATTAAAAACATTAACCCCCCTGTACTTGGAAGTCCGTATTTATAGTTATTAAAAAATCCGGATGATACTTTTAAAGCAAAACTTTCATAACCAGGTATATAAGCAGTCTTAACATCTACTTCCGCCTTATTTTCTGGAATATCTACCCTCATAATCGGAGGCATTTTCACATCTTTTGTGTACAAATCCGTGAAAGCACTTTCAATTTCTTGAATTACAGTTGAATCAATTTGGACGTTTTCCCTGATTTCCTCTTCTGTAAAGATCTTCATAACAGTATCACCCTTCTGTCTTATTCTTAAAACGCACTCACCCTGCATCTTTTTTAGCGACTAAGCATATTGTACGAGCCACTACGCATCTTTTTTTGACACTAAGCATGTTGCACAAGCCACTACGCATCTTCTTTTGACACTAAGCATGTTGCACGAGCCACTATGCATCTTTACCCACATCCGCTTAAACTTTCTTACAAAACTTACAAATATTTCTTACAAACATTTAAAATTACTGAAGTGTCTACATTCTTACCAGTAATCATACAAGCGACATTTTCTCCTTTTACTTGCACTTTCCCACTTAGTATCGCAGCAATACTTGTTGCTGCTGCTCCTTCAATTGCAAATTGATGGTTATTGAGCATATACACCATTCCACGTCCAATTTCTTCTTCACTCAACAATATGAAATCGTCAATTAGATCATGAACCATCTGAAGCGTATATACATTATTTAAACCAATTCCACCTAACAAGCTATCCGCTAGCGTATTCTCTTCCTTTAATACAACTGGTTTTCTTTTACAAATACTTTCATACATAACAGGACTTTTTTCCATGGAAACACCAATAACTTTAATCGCAGGATTGAATTTTTTAAGGACAAAACTTATTCCTGAAAAAAGACCGCCACCAGAAACAGGAATAATTACTTTATCTATTTTGGGCAGCTGTTCAATCAGTTCAATGCCAATCGTCCCTTGACCAACGATAATTTCTGCATCATCAAAAGGAGGAGCTACTGTAAGCCCTTCTTTTTCTTGCAATGAATAAGAATAAGCAAGCGCATCATCTTGATTGTCGCCAACTTTTACTACTTCTGCCCCTAGTTCAGTGAGACGATTAACTTTCGCATCTGGCACACGATTGGAAATGCAAATAACCGCACGAATACCTAATTTTTTAGCGATAAATGCAACCGCAAGCCCGTGATTACCTGTTGAAAATGTAGTTATTCCATGTTTTTTTTCTTCTTCAGTAAGTCCAAGCAACTTATTCGTTGCACCACGAATTTTAAAAGCACCTGTTGCATGTAAATTTTCTAGTTTCAAATAAATAGAAGCATCATGTGCCGCACTTAATGGTTCACTTTTCATCAAAGGTGTTTCCATAACGAAAGGTTGGATCCGCTTTTTAGCACGATATATATCGGGTAAAGTAATCAATGTCATGTGAGACCACCACCCATTTTGGAAAAATTACTTTTCAAAACGTTCATACTTGAGCACTTCATCCTTTGCTCCAGAAAACCAAATATCGTTACAAGCTTTAGCAAATTCAGCCAAATTTTCTTCAATCGTTGCAAAAACATTCCCTGGAACAAAACCAATATCCCCATTCAAAAGCAAGTTATTGCGTCCATAAAACACTGCCAAATCAATAACACCAGGTAGATTTTCAATTCCTTTTTCTTCTTTAAACTTTTGATCCAACACCCCACTATCAAAGTCAAAAAAACATATATCTCCAGGAATTGGTGTAATCGTTGTATTTTCTAAACCCACAGGCGAATTAAAAAAACGCGGAACCATCGTATAAATTTCATTTCTCGCATATTTCGCATGATACACTTGTCCGCTTTGTGGTAAAACATCCCAAACTACCTTGCAAGTTTTCGGAGCATCTTCCTCTAACAATCTAGCAATACAAGATACCCCTCGTTTTTCCAAGCTAATTCTCATGTACTTTGTCATGAAGTAGGTCACCTCTTTTGTTTTGATCATTACATAATTCACTTTTATCATAAGCGAATCTGCTTCAATAAATCGACCTACAAATTGTAAGAATATTTTTACTCAATTTCATCATTTTGAATGAAAAACACTTATTCACTTAAAAATTGACAAACTATTAGATTTTGTATATAGTTATAATTGTTCAAATCACATACGATTCCGTAGCTCAGCTGGGAGAGCGCATGCTTGACAGGCATGAGGTCGTTGGTTCGAGCCCAATCGGAATCACTAGCTGTATTTATAGAGCAGTTCCTTTAAATTAGGAATTGCTCTATTTACTTTTTAATTACATTTTTTCTCCAACAAACACATTTTATTTTTGAGTTTGCTTTATAAGGTTTCAACACAATATAACGCTACTTTATATTCAGTATTTTCTTTTAAAGTAAAAAAGACTTTAGTCCCGCCATGTCGAATTATGTAGCAAAGATATAATATGCAATTCCATTTCAATCGCTGAATCTATGGGCGTTTCACAGAACTTTTTAAGAATAAGAACAACTTTATCTTTCTTCGCATTGTCGTTTTTCCAAGGTAAAAGTACAGATTAACCGATTAGGTATATCGTGCCATAATACATATTGATAATCTGTGTCAAAAAACCAAATGTTGGACAAAAATTACCACTAAATAAATTTCCCTTTAAATTCGTCAGATAAAATAAAAGAAATGTTATAATCTAAAATGAAAACCTTCTCATTTGAGCTCAATATGTATATCTACCTATGACCAAAATATACTTAAACTAAGAACCCCTGGTTTTGCTTGTCCAAAAATAACGATTTATTGATAAATTACTCATCATTGTAGGAGGGATTTTATGCTAGTAGAAACAAATAAAGTTAGTTGGCTCGAAAGTATCATTGAAGCAGTTCATGATGGTATTCTCGTCATCGATGATTCGGGAATTGTTCAATTAATTAATGAAGAATATACAAATATAACGGGGGTCACAAAAGAACAAATTATCGGGAAACCACTCGTCGACGTCCGCCCTGGTGCATTGCTTCCTACTGTTTTAAAAAGTGGAGAACCGAAGGAAGGTGTTTTCCGTAAAGAAAAGAAAATGGAATATGTCGTCGATATGGCACCGATTTACCAAAACGAGAAAATAGTTGGTGCAGTTTCTATTTGTAAAAGTATGCCCGAGCTTTATTTATTAACGAATGAATTGAAGAAAAGTAAGCAAAAAATCAATCAACTAGAAAAAACAGTTGGGCTCATGCATCAAGCGAAATATGCTTTTTCAGATATCGTAGGGGATAATCTTCTTATTCAAGAAGTGATTGATCAAGCTAAAAAAATTGCCCCGACAGATTTAAATATTTTAATTACTGGAGAATCTGGAACTGGTAAGGAAATCTTCGCACATGCCATTCATCAAAAGAGCACCCGGTATACCTGTCCTTTTGTACCAGTAAATTGTGCGGCCATTCCAAGCTCACTTCTAGAGAGTGAGTTATTCGGTTATGAAGAAGGTGCGTTTACAAACTCAAAACAAGATGGAAAAATCGGTCTGTTCGAACTTGCAAACAAGGGGACGCTTTTCTTAGATGAAATTGGCGATATGCCGCTCGACCTTCAATCAAAATTACTACGAGTTTTGGAAGAAGGAACGTTTCGAAAGATTGGCGGATTAACGGAACAACAAATAGATGTTCGTATTATCGCTGCAACAAATAAAGATTTATCAAAAATGGTGCAAAAAGAGCTTTTTCGTGAAGATCTTTACTATCGAATTAATACTGTTCATCTTTCTATTCCACCACTTCGTAATCGAAAAGATGATATTCCAAGGATCGTATCCTATCTAGTGAAAAAGCAAAGTAATTATACTGATTTTCAATTTGACGAAGAAGTAATGAATGCACTTTACCAATATGATTGGCCTGGTAATATTAGAGAATTAAAAAATACAATTCATTATGCGATTAGTATGGCCGATCAATACACCATCACGCGGGAAGATTTGCCACCTTCTATCAAAATAGCTGCAAAGCAAAATAATCCAGCTACTCGTTCCTTGCAGAAAACGTTGATGGAAACGGAGAAAGCTATTATTGTAGAAACACTTCAAAATACGGGATTAACGGTGAAAGGTAAAAAAGCTGCTGCAGATAAGTTAGGTATTTCCTTAGCTTCTTTATACAATAAAATTGCTAAGTTCGAAATTAACTTATAATTTCTAACATTTTAGAAATAAATGAAAAACATTCAATATATTAGAAACTTCCTTCAGGACAAAGATATGAGCCCTTTTGGAAATATATGTTTCTATTCTTTTAGAAATAACACATCTATAAAAGCCTTATTTTAAAGGCTTTTTAATTTGGCACGGTAATTGCATTTATATTTATGTAAAAAGGAGGGTATTAAGATGTTGGCATTATTTGGTTTTTTAACTATCGGTATCTTTTTATACCTAATTCTTTCCAAAAGAGTTTCAGTTATTGTTGCCTTAATTTTAGTTCCACTTATTTTTGGAATATTTACGAGTGATCTTACCGATCTTGGTGAGATGATTTTAGAAGGAGTTTCTGGAGTAGCACCGACAGGAATCATGCTTGCATTTGCTATTCTATTTTTTGGACTCATGAGTAAAGTTGGACTATTTGATCCAGTCATCTCCAGGGTGTTGAAACTAGTAAAAGGTGATCCTATGAAGATTGTCATTGGAACCGCCCTCATCGGAATGCTCACTCATCTCGATGGTTCTGGTGCCTCTACTTTCTTAATTACAATACCTGCATTACTTCCACTTTACGAAAGATTAGGCATGAGTCGTCTCGTACTTGCAGGAGTCGTCGCTCTTAGTGCTGGTACGATGAACATTGTACCTTGGGGAGGTCCGACGGCACGGGCAGCTACAGCTCTCGGCGTAGATACAGCCGATTTGTTTATTCCAGTTATACCCGCTATGATTGTCGGACTTATTTGGGTATTATTTGTTAGTTATATTCTTGGAAAAAGAGAAAAGAAGAGAATAGGAGTTCAAGATTTTGAATTCGATTACAAACAAGAATTAAGTGAAGAAGATTTAAATGCAAGACGACCGAAACTATTCTGGTTTAATGTCGCTCTTACAATTATCACACTAGTTGCTCTTGTTCAAGTATGGCTACCGCTACCTATTATTTTCATGATTGCATTTGCCATTGCACTAATCGTAAACTATCCAAATCCAGCTGAACAACAAGAGCGAATTACAGAACAAGCTACAGGTGTCGTAACCGTAGTATCCATTATATTTGCAGCCGGTATTTTTACTGGAGTTCTTTCTGGTACAGGCATGATTGAAGCGATGGCTGAATCACTCGTAAGCTTCATTCCAGATAGTGCTGGAACTTTTATGACATTAATTGTTGCCATCTCAAGTATGCCACTTAGTTTAGTGTTTACACCTGATGCCTATTACTTTGGAGTTTTACCTGTATTAAGTGAAACAGCAAGTGCTTACGGTATAGCGACTGCTGAGATCGGTCGAGCAGCAATTTTAGGACAGATGACAGTCGGATTCCCATTAAGTCCGCTTACTGCTTCCACTTTCCTTTTATTAGGATTAGCAAAAGTAGATCTTGCTGACCACCAACGTTTTATTTTTAAATGGGCGTTTGGAACAACAATTATTATGACGATTGTCGCATTTATTACAGGAGCTATCACGATTTAATTAGAAAATTTGGCTTTCGCCAAGCTCTTACAGCGAAAGCCTTAGTTGCACTTACGAGTGATTGACGTGCTAGTACTGGCGCCTGAGACAAATCTTTACGGTGGGACGAAAGCGTAGCTACAGTCCCAGGACGCCCGAGCTTTTAGCCAGTGAGCAGTAAGAAAGGATTTATCTTTCTTAATCTGCCAAAACAGCGAAACAAAAGGAGTGTTTATCTTGTTACGAATCGGTTCTGGTGCAGGGTTTGCAGGTGATCGTATCAAACCAGCAAAAGCCCTCGTAGAAGAAGCAAATTTAGACTATCTTATTTTAGAATGTTTGGCAGAACGAACTATAGCACTTGCTCAAAAACAAAAAAGACAAAATCCCGAACTAGGTTATAATGAGTATCTCGAAGAACGTATGCGATATTTGCTGCCATCCTTACTAAAAAATAAAGTTCGCCTCATTACAAATATGGGTGCAGCAAATCCCATAGGTGCAGCAAAGAAAATTTTAGAAATTGCACACGAGATGGGACTAACATGTAAAGTAGCTGCTGTTACTGGTGATGATGTTACAGAGTTGGTAGACTTTCAAGAGAAAAAACTCGAAAACAATCAAAGTATTGACCTTTTTGAACCGATTATTTCCGCCAATGCTTATCTTGGAATTGATGCATTGTTACCTGCATTAGACACAGATGCAGATATTATCGTAACCGGTAGAGTTGCTGATCCTTCCTTATTTCTTGCACCTATTGTCCATAACTACAATTGGGATGTGGAAGATTATGATCTCATTGGGCAAGGTACATTAATTGGACATTTATTAGAGTGTGCAGGACAAGTAACTGGTGGATATTTTGCAGATCCTGGAAAAAAAGATGTTCCCAAACTCGCCGATTTAGGGTTTCCTTTCGCTATCGTTGAACCTGATGGGAAAGCGATTATTACAAAACTGCCCAATGCAGGAGGAACTGTCAATTTACAAACGGTAAAAGAACAACTTTTATACGAGATCCACGATCCTAAAAAATATGTAACACCTGATTGTATAGCTAATTTTTCTACAGCTCATTTAACAGAAGTTGCTAAAGACGAAGTATTAGTTTCTGGAGCCACAGGAGCAAAAAGACCCAATCAATTAAAAGTTTCCGTTGGTTATCACGCTGGTTATTTGGGAGAAGGAGAAATATCCTATGCTGGTTCCACTTCATTAGAGAGAGGTAAACTAGCTGAGGACATTATCAACGAAAGATTAAAAGATAAGGTACCAAATATGAAAGCAGATTTAATCGGAGTTTCTTCCCTTCACCATGGACAGTTCGGTCATCATCATCCTTATGAAGTTCGTCTCCGAGTTGCCTCCTTATGTGAAACGGAAGAAGAGGCAAAAATAATCGGCCATGAAGTAGAGTCGCTCTATACAAATGGTCCAGCAGGTGGAGGCGGAGCTAGAAAAAGAGTTGAAAAAGTCATTGGTATTGTTTCAACCCTTATCGATCGATCCACTATCGAAATCAAGACAGACATATTGGAGTGAGAACATGAGCAAAGTTAAATTATTAGATATCGCACATAGTAGAACAGGAGATAAAGGAAATACGTTGAATCTCTCACTAATCCCTTATAAAGAAGAGGACTATGATTGGTTGGCGAAGGAAGTTACCCCTGAAAAAGTAAAAGACCATTTGAAGCATATTATAAAAGGTGAAGTACAAAGATACGATCTTGAAAACATAAAAGCTTTTAACTTTGTTTGCGAAAATAGTTTAGGAGGCGGAGTGACTACTTCACTTGCGATGGATACACATGGAAAAAGTATTAGTTCCGCCTTTTTAGAAATGGAAATAGAAATTCGGGAAAAAAATAATTAAACTAAAAAAATACCGGGTTATTATAAATCGAGTTTTTAGCTAATCAAAATAAACATTCAATATCAATCTTGAATTATAAACCCAGTTCTGGTAGATCCGTATGATGTGCCCCATAGCCGTCAAGTTAATCTATATACTTTAAATCCCAAGGAATTATTCGTTATTCTTGTACTAGAAAAGGAATAATTCCTTGGGATTAGTATGACTAAGCAATATCACTTTGATTCGTTTGCGAAAAGTGTTCTTGATGTTTTATCTGTCTTTGAAATTCGTAAAACTGCTCGGAAAACAGGATTTGTAAAGCGATTGAAGAAATTGATGCCAGAGGACTTCTTAAATATCTGTGCCTTTTTGCATACAAAAGTTGGTTCTGAAGGGTTAGGTCAGCTCAGTGCCTCCCTCTCGTGAATCAGGGGTATCCATATCAAAACAAGCCTTGCATCAACGGTTAAACGAAAATGGTATGACTTTTTTGAAGCAGATATTTATGCAGTTAGCTGAAAAACAACAGATGTTATCGATTCCTTCCCCATCTGAATATCCTTTTTCACGCATCCGTATCTTAGATGGTACTTCCTTTGAAGTAAAGCAGAGCAACGGGAGTGCTTGGGATGGGGTGAAACTACAATTAGAGTATGAGCTGTATCAAGGGAAATTTTTACACACTTTTTTATAAGGGCCAAGGGATAGTGATCATGATGCGGCTTCTGAATTGGCGGATACGATAGAAGCAGGAGATCTTATTCTGCGAGATCTTGGATATTTCTCGGGAGATCATTTTAAAAAAATAGATCGAGCGGGTGCTTATTATATTACACGAATTCCCTCCAATATGACCTGTTGGACCTGGGACGAAAAAACCCAAAAAGTACAAATAAAACCCGAAGAAGATGCCATGCATTTAGCTCCAGGGGAGATACAAGATTATAGTTCATTCAATTGGGTGTAAAGGGAAAAAATACATTTTGATTGCTTTCTGTGGACGGTGCCCCGACAAGGTATGCCGTTGTTACCCACAAAGGGCGTTTTTAGTCGGTCTTTATTAAATATCTTACTGTGAGTCTCACCGAGGCCTTTTGTCCAGCAGGAGTCGCCACCTTTCGTTTCAATTTTAGTAATGATCAGTTATTTAGGTGAACTACTAATAAATATTTTAGTTTATTGTTCGGATTTTCGATTTGAATTAGTTTTTATGAAATTGATTCTGTTAAATAATAATTTTGTATTTAACGTGATGGTTAACTACCAATATAACGTATAGTCACTGTTTCCAATTGGTGTTACCCATTTATTATTTTCACCAGGTTCCCACTCTCTTATATTGCCCTCTGTATCTTTTATCAATGCTTTAAATTCATAATATCTATCAGCAGCTATATAGCCTTTCCCTCTCCAATCCTTATTAGTATTATCCCAATTTAGTTCAATCATTTCTCCATCTGAATGATTCCACATCCCCATCTCCCAACGACTTCCTGTAATATATACTGTATCCCCAAAGTTTGTAGGGGCATTCTTTACAATGAATTCAACTTCAATCGGGTTTAGCAGTAATATATCTCTAAAATGAACCATTTCATTTGTTGTGGAGCCATCTCTATTTACAATCGTGTTTATTCTTAGCAATGTAAACGCACTAAAATTTTCATTAAACAAATGTTGAGCTATATTATTATACCTTGAAATACTATACTCAGAATCTGTACTTGATATAGCAAGCGCATTTTCACCATTAATTGTTAAACCTTTCTCATTTGCTAGTTTAGAAATAAGCATTACTAATGATTTAGGTGCTGAATAGTATGGATAAACACCAGCATTGCTATCGTCCATTTCTAACGCAGTAAAGGTAAGTTCTAAATTAGTTTCTTTAAATTGATCTAAAATTGCATCATACGAATAATATCCAGCAGAGTATTCTGCCGAATTTGGCATGTTTGGATCTTCCATCTTCCAGTGTATGCCTGCAATTTTTGCCCCTATGGGTACGTTAAATGACGGATCAAAATTATTGTGCGCTAATTCACCGATTAAATCTAAATGCTTCATTAGAATAGTTTGATACCAGGTTAAAAAGTCTTCACCATATTGACTTTCATAAGCTGCTCTACTTGTAAAGAAATTATCTCCATCAGTAGGAGGATGTACTTCATTCCAAGATGTAAGATTCGTTCCCCAAGCATTATTTAGGGTAGATAAACTTTGATATTTACTTTTCATAGAATTTCTAAATTCAGTTATAGCAGTATCAGAATATGCCTGAAATTCACCTCGCTCTGGATATTCCCATCCTGCTGAAGGAACATAGGAAGAATAACGTAACTCTCCTGCCGCACCAGCACTAATATAAATTTTACTAATGATGTCACTATATTCTGAAAAATTTTCAGCAAATGATTGATATAGTTCATCATATTGCTCCTCAATAATATCGCCTGCCCACGGAGAAATCGTCTCTTTATTCACATATCCTGTTTCAGACTTTTGTGTTAAATGGCCTTCCGATGCCAGATTCCAAATCCAATTAGGAATCGGAACATTACAATCATCACCTACATTACCACCGCATTGGTGAGTTGAAATAATTGGAACCCATTTCAACCCTGACTCCCTTACTATTTGAGCATATTGCTTATAATAAGACCAATCAAATTGATTATCTCCGTTCGCTTCAACATCTCCCCACCATATATCTGTAGTTAAGCCATAGACTCCATTCTCTTTTAACGTGATAAGTTGTTTGGAAAAGTCGTTCCAATCATTTACTTTGGAGAGTGGTGCCATTACATATACTTTATAATCTTGATTAATTTCAGCCGATATTGAAATGCCACTACTGTATAACCACCCTATAAAGAATAAGACCGCCAAAAACTTACAGATGCTACTTTTCATAAAATACCTCCTCCTTGTAACCGCTTGCAAATATGTGCAAACGTTATCTCAGTTTTATTCATTTTACATTTAATCACTTTTTATTTCAATAACAACATTAATATTTATCACCTAATTTTATTGACTAATATAATTATTGGTGATATTATAACGTCAATGAAATCGATTGCACAATGATTGCGATGTGACTTTCATGAATAACAACTAGCAAACTAGCATTTCTTTTGTAATCGCTTTCTACAATTAAAAAGGGGTGGTCGACTTGTTTTCAAAAAGGCAAAGGGTTATTTTATTCAGTCTGTTTGCTTGTATTCTTTTGGTAGGCTGTTCTTCAAAATCGGGTGGAGATAGCAAAGAAGAAATTATAATTGATGTGTTCCAATTTAAAGTAGAATTTAAAGAGCAATTCGAAGAATTAGCTAAAATTTATGAGGAAGAAAATCCGGGAATAAAAATTAATATTGATACAGTCGGTGGTGGAACTGATTATGCATCAACACTTAAGTCTAAAATCTCATCTAACGATACTCCAGCTATTTTTAATGTAGGAGGCCCCTCAGAGGTTAATGATTATAAAGACTTACTGGCAGATCTGAGTGATTCCAAAGCCGCTCAAGCCGCATATGATGCAACGTTAACTGGCGTAACAGTTGATGGTGAAATACTAGGACTTCCATACAACCAGGAAGGGTATGGTCTGATTTATAATAAACAGATTTTTGAAGAAGCAGGCGTAGACCCTTCAGCAATTAGCAGTTTTGAAGATCTAGAAACAGCTGTCCAAAAAATTGATAGCCAAAAAGAGGATCTAGGGATTGAAGCCGTAATAGCTTTTCCAGTAAAAGAAACGTGGGTAACTGGAGAACATCTATCCAATGTATTTATTGCGCCGGAATTTGATGGTGATGTTATTAAAACCTTTGAATCAGAAACAGTAGAGTTTACAAAAAGTGATCAAATGAAAGCGTTTATTGACTTGCAGAATGAATACTCCGTGCAGCCAACAATTAGTTTAGATTATTCACAACAAGTCGAAGAATTATTTTCTACAGGTAAAGTAGCAATGATTCAACAAGGTAACTGGGTGTATAGCACTATTCACGAAATGGATCCTGACCTAGCTGAAAATAATCTCGGTATCCTACCTATTCCACTTGATGGTAAAATGAATTTGCCTGTGGGTGTACCGATGAACTGGGCGGTTAATAAACTGAAGGATGATGACATTGTCGAAGCAGCAAAAGACTTCTTGGACTGGATGTATACATCTGAAACAGGCAAAAAATTTGTGTTGGAAGAATTTAAATTTATTCCTGCATATGAAGGTTATGATGCATCCTTAATTGCAGACCCTCTATCTAAAGCAGTTTATGAATATGCAGACTCAGGAAATACAAGTGGTTGGGTTTTTGGCGGTTATCCCTCCGGGTGGGGACAACAAATACTTGGTGCAAACATTCAAAAATACATTGCCGAAGAAGCAACATGGGAAGAGGTGGTTGAAAGTTCTCAAGAAGCTTGGAAACATTCAAAATAATTATTAATAAAAGGAAAAAAGGTGTAGCTTTTGCTATAACCTTTTTCCCTGATGTTAATGTATCCCAATGCAGGAGGTAGAAAATGCGAAACAGAGACACAATATTTTGGTTACTGCTAACACCAGTTATTTTTGCATTGCTTGTTGTTGTTATTATTCCATTCCTGCTAGGACTCTATTATTCTTTTACGGATTGGAATGGGTTTGGAGATGTGCAATTTTTAGGTTTCGAGCATTATATTGAATTATTTAAAGATAAGGAGTTTATGCATTCTTTAACATTTACAATAAAGTTTTCTATTGCTTCCATAGTACTAATAAACCTTTTTGGTCTAGGATTAGCTTTAATAGTTACGACTAATATAAAATCTAGTAATTTATTACGTACAATTTTTTTTATGCCTAATTTAATTGGAGGACTTATTTTAGGTTTTATATGGCAATTTGTGTTTATTAGAGTATTTGCTAGTATTGGTGAAGCTATTGGGATGGAAGCTCTTCAAGGATGGCTAACAACAACGAAAACTGGATTTTGGGGGTTAGTCATATTGATGACCTGGCAACTAGCAGGCTATGTGATGGTTATATACATTGCCTACTTACAAAATATCCCACAAGAACTAATAGAGGCGGCAGATATCGATGGTGCAAATGCATTTCAACGTTTAAAAAATATAAAATTACCACTCATTGCACCAGCATTTACAATTAGCTTATTTTTTACACTATCTAATAGTTTTAAGTTATATGACCAGAATCTAGCTTTAACAAATGGTGCACCTTTTAACTCAACCCAAATGGTTGCAATGGATATTGTAAATACTGCTTTTGCACATAATCAAATGGCCTATGCACAATCAAAGGCTGTCATCTTTTTTATCCTTGTAGCTATTATAGGTCTTTCGCAAGTTTCATTAAGCCAAAGACGGGAGGTTGAGATGTAGTGAGCTTAAAAAGAAAAAAGTTAGTTATTTCCATAATTGGCATTTTTCTTGCTTTAATATGGATTTCACCATTTTATTTGATGATAACAAATAGTTTTAAAACAAAACAAAATATATTTACAGATACTCTTGGCTTACCGTCTGATTTTACTTTCGCCAATTTTATAGAAGCGTTTGATCGATTACAATTCGTCAAAACTTTCTTTAATTCAGTTATTATTTCGACGGTTAGTATTATAGTTATTATAATTTTCGCTTCGATGGCTGCTTATGCCCTCAGTCGAAATCAAAGTAAATTAAGTAATTTTATTCTATTATTAATTATTTCCGGTATGCTAATTCCGTTTCAATCTGTGATGATTCCTTTAGTATCTATTTTTGGTAAAGCAAATATGCTGAATCCAATAGGCTTAATTTTTATGTATTTAGGCTTTGGCTCCAGTCTATCGATCTTCTTATACTATGGAGCGCTTAAAAATATTCCAAAGGCGCTAGATGAAGCTGCAACTATTGACGGTTGTAATAAATTCCAAACATTTTGGTACATTATTTTTCCGCTATTAAAACCAATATCAATTACAGTTGCAATCTTAAATGTCATATGGATTTGGAATGATTATTTATTACCTTCCTTAGTCATAAGTGGAAGTGACTATGAAACAATACCACTGAGATTATATTTATTTTTTGGTGAATATACAACACAATGGCATTTAGCTTTAGCTGGACTAACGATATCCATCTTACCTGTTATTGTCGGCTATTTCTTTGCACAAAAACAGATTATTAAAGGTGTTTCTGAGGGATCCGTTAAATAAAATTATAGTAAATACTAACCTACAACAATTATTTAGAAAAATAAACTTTTGATACAGGAGGCACAACAATGCTTGAAGATAGTAGCTTTGCAATTCATCCCGGGAAGGATACACAAAACGAATCAGCAATTTATCAAGATATCGGTAACTTATTAAAATATACTTCAATAGATAACGGATATAAATTTATATGTGAAAACGGTCAAGTTATAACCCAATTTTATACGAACTCAATTGTTCGAATTGTAATGAATCAATATGATACACCGAAATTGAGTGGTTCCAAAGCAGTTATCGTACATCCAGAATTGGTAGAAGTAAAAAAACAACTTTATAATGACCTTATTACTTTAGAGACTGACAAGATTCAGCTTCAAATAAAGAAATCCCCATTTCGCTTAACAGTTGTCGATAAAGACGGTCATATACTAATTGAAGAAGGTAAACGCGGCATGGCATATCAGCATAATGGCAAAGTCGCTGCCTTCAAAAAGATGAACGAAAATGATCATTTTTACGGTTTTGGTGAAAAAACTGGCCATTTAAATAAACAGGGCGAAAAATACGAGATGTGGAATACAGATGTCTATGCACCACATAATCCTGAAACAGATCCTTTATATGAATCAATTCCTTATTTCATGACTTTACGGAATGGTCTTGCACACGGAATTTTCTTTGATAATACATTCCGAACCGTCTTTGACATGAAATCTGATTCTGATTATTATTCTTTTGAGGCAGATGGCGGACAGCTTGATTACTATGTTCTTGGTGGATCCACACCGAAAGCGGTATTAAACCAATATACTTATCTTACTGGAAAAATACCTTTACCACCCAAATGGGCGCTCGGATACCACCAATCTCGGTACAGCTATGAAACTGAAGCGGAAGTAAGGGAATTAGCAGACAATTTCATAAAGCGAAATATCCCTATTGATGTCATTCATCTCGACATACATTATAAGAACGGATATCGTGTCTTCACGTTTGATAAAGAGCGGTTTCCTAATCCTAAACAATTAATTGCAGATTTAAACGATATGGGTATCCGAATCGTTCCAATTGTAAATCCCGGAGTAAAAAAAGACCCTGAATATAAACTATATCAAGAAGGAATTAAGGGAGAACATTTCTGTAAATCTGCGGAAGGCGATATTTACCTCGGGGAGGTCTGGCCAGGAATAAGTGCTTTTCCAGATTTCACAAATGAAAAAACTCGTGAATGGTGGGCAAAAAATCATTCATTTTACACAAATTTAGGAATCGAAGGTATATGGAATGATATGAATGAACCAGCGGTTTTTAATGAAACAAAAACGATGGATATAGAAGTTATGCATCAAAATGACGGCAATCCAACGACACATCGTGAACTTCATAATGTTTACGGGTTTCTAATGGAGAAGGCTACATATGATGGGATGAAGAAACTTCTTAATGGAAGACGTCCATTTTTATTGACTCGTGCCGGCTATTCAGGTATTCAGCGATATGCTGCAGTTTGGACTGGAGATAACCGAAGCTTTTGGGAACATTTACAAATGTCTTTACCAATGATTATGAACCTCGGTCTATCTGGCATACCTTTCGCCGGACCAGATGTGGGTGGGTTTGCCCATGATACTAATGCAGAATTATTAACCCGCTGGACACAGGTAGGAACTTTTACGCCTTTTTTTCGAAATCATTCAGCAATCGGCTTTCGTCATCAAGAACCATGGCAATTTGGCGAAAGATATGAGGCTATTATGAAAAAATACATCCAAATGCGTTATGAGTGGCTACCACAACTTTACTCATTGTTCTATCAAGCATCCAAACAAGGTATTCCAGTATTCCGTCCTTTATTAATGGAATATCCAAATGATGTGAAGACGTATAATTTAAACGATCAATTCATGATCGGAGACAATGTAATTGTTGCGCCAATACTAACCCCTTCGACGACAGATAGAGCTGTTTATTTGCCTATTGGCGAGTGGGTGGAATTTTCTTCAGGAAAAATATATCAAGGCGAGAAGGTCCATTTAATCCATGCAGAGCTTGAGGAAATGCCAATCTTTATAAAGAGAGGTTCTGCGATTATGCTCACGGAATGGATTTCTAATCTTAATAAAACGCCGAAAACTATGACAATGAACATATATGCTAGTGAAGATAATGAAAAATATCAATTTAATTTCTATGATGATGATGGTGAATCATTTAATTATGAGCATGGTGAATTTTTATATTTAAATATGGAAATCGAATCTACAAAAGAGTATATTTCAATCGATGTATTAAAAAAAGCTGGTCACTTTTCTCCTGAATATGATGAGATTAAAATTAACTTTATTGGGAGAACCAAAGATCAACATGTTATAATCAATGGTAACCAAATGAACGATGGCATTATTTCTTTAAATAATTAAAAGTAAATGTAGAGGATGGATAAAATGGTGACAATCAAAGATGTGGCAAAAGCAAGCGGGGTATCCCCTCTACTGTATCAAGAGTGATTGCCGATAATCCAAGAATAAGTGATAATACAAAACGAAAAGTACGTAAAGTGATGAAAGAACTCGGCTATCATCCAAATATTAACGCCAGAAATCTTGTTGTCAAATCAACAAATGCAATTGGAGTGATCATGCCTTCATCAACGAGCAAAGCCTTACAAAATCCATTTTTCCCTGAGGTACTGCGCGGAATTGGTTCGGTAATCCATCAAATGAAATATTCCATGTCTCTTTCGACTGGAGAAACAGAGGATGAAATTTTCGAAGAGGTACAGAGAATGGTATATGGAAGCTATGTTGATGGAGTTATTCTACTGTATTCTCGGCTAAATGATCGAGTAACAAATTTTCTACTCGAACAAAAATTTCCCTTCGTTATGGTTGGAAAGCCATACGAACGGGAAAATGAAATTACCTTTGTTGATAATGATAACATTCGTGCAGGTAAAGAAATTACCGAACATCTTATTGAACAAGGGCACCGAAAAATAGCATTTATCGGTGGTTCAACCGATTTATTTGTAACAGTAGACCGAGAAGCTGGCTATACAGAAGCATTGGAAGCCGTTGACATAAAAAGAAATGAGAACTACATAACTTATGCGGAATTTCTACAATCAGGTGGTCAAGAAGCGGTTGAAAATCTGTTGTCACTAAAAAATCCACCTACCGGAATAGTAGTAAGTGATGATCTTATCAGTCTTGGTGTAATAAGTAAGTTAGAAAAATCCGGTTATCACGTGCCAAAAGATATATCACTTGTTAGCTTTAACAATGTGTACTTATCTGAATTGATACAGCCGCCGTTAACGACTGTGGATGTGCAGATATACCAATTAGGTGCTCAATCAGCAAAAGCTTTAATAGAGCAAACAATGAATAAAGATGAACCGGCAAAGCGGATTATTATTCCACATAAAATAATTTATAGAAATTCGGTAAGTCAAATTTAAGAAGAAGCCTCTTATAGGGCTTCTTTTTTATATAGTCGTGAATCAAGGTTGGAATTCATTAGTGCTTCTTTTCCATTTTGGAAGAAAATTTTCTTCTTCGCATAGAATTGATACAAAAAATTTACCACTCGTTACGTTTACTACTTGTCATTTTACTTCTTTAATCTTGTCGTATTTTATAAACCAGAGTTTTATAAACATCGTTTAATGATATTTTTTGGGCCGTCTGCAACAGCTTTTTATTTCATTTTTCTTTTGTGTAAATCATTAACGTCAAGGAGCTAAGAATGATTCTTTACGGTTCAACTGGTACAAAGACAACTTTGTTTTTTATTTAAATACATCGAACATCCTGTATTATAAATCCACTTTTTGGTACACTAGGCATTCGCCGGACGCTCAGATTGAGATTTTGTTTAGGCACTGTATAATTCATTTTATTGACCATGATATCTAGGCATGTTTTCATCACTTCGATTGTTAACCATTCACCTGCACACCGATGCCCTGTTATATAATCGCCTCCACCTTGGGGAATAAAATCAAATGGACTTTTATCCCAGTCTTTAAAACGGTCAGGATTAAAGTTATTTGGATTTTTCCATAAGTCCGGGTGATGGTTATTACCATACACATCTAAGAACACAAGCGTTCCTTCCTTGAAATCATGTCCTCCCCATAGAAAATCTTTTTTTACAATGGCGGGAACAAGCGGAAAAAATGGATAATACCTCCGAACTTCTTGAACGAACATTTTGTAATTTATCTCATCAGCTGCTTTTAGTTTATCTTTTTCATCTGGGAAATCATGAAGGGCCAATGCGCTCAACACAATATAAACGGAAACAGCAACGGTTGGGCGTAATAGATTTAGTACCTCAACAGCTGCGGTATGTTTCCTTAAAAGACTTCCATCCAAGTCACGATGCATCGCAATCTGGTATAAAGGTGTCGATTCGGATGCAACACTTTCTCCTGTTCGAATAGCTTTGATTAGATCTTCCATCCAGCTCTCTAAGCGCTTACGTGAATTCTTACCCTTCATATGCTTTATACCAATTTTTCCAGCTGATTCAAATAAATCTCCAAATTGCTCACTTAGTGTCCCTATATCTTGATCATTAATTGGAACACCTGTCCAACGACATATTGCGACGCTAAGTACTTTTTTCACTTCTTCATAAAGTACAACGCTATCTTGTTGTTCCCATTTGGGGAGCTGTTTCATCCATTCCTCTTTTACCAGTTCAGAAATCTCCTGTAAACGGGCTTTGGACATAAAATTCATGAACATTGTTTTACGGTGTTCATGTGCATTACCATCAAGTGTCTGAACACCATTTTGACCGAATAAAGTATTAAGTACACGACTTGGCGCGGCACCATGACGTTTGAACTTTTCGTTATCATAAAACACTTCAGCAGCTTCTTTTCCTGCCATGCAGACAACCTGCTTTCCACCCAATAGACGGGTTTTAAACATATCTCGGTTGAAACGAATTCTGCGATTAGTGATGTATAAGTAACCTTCATTTAAAAAAGCTATCGTATTGTCTGGTCCTTCATCGTAAGGCAATTCTTCACGATATGGCATTTTATCCCTCCATCCAACTGAGAACGACGTGAAATTCTTGCTTGAATTTATCTATTCCCAATTTTGTATATCCTAAACAGATTCAGCCAAATAACAGACCACTATAAATCTCTACGATGCCTTTTCATCCCAACAATTTATTAAAAAAAGAAAAACCCGCCAATAATGGTCGGGTTCAATCCTTAGAAAATTCTACTACTCATTGAGTATTTCTATTTCTAGTCAACTATGAATCTTCTTCTCTATAAATATTAAATACTCATAATACCGCCTTTAGAAGCATTCGTAACGAGTTTAGAATATCTTGCTAACCAGCCTGTTTTAATCTTCGGTTCAAATTCTTTTAAGTTTTTACGGCGTTCTTCCAATTCTTCGTCAGATACTTTTAAATTCATTGTTCGACTTGGCAAATCAATTTCAATCACATCACCATTTTCGACTAATGCAATTGGGCCACCTTCTGCCGCTTCTGGTGAAATATGGCCGATTGAAATTCCTCGAGATGCTCCACTGAAACGTCCATCTGTAATAAGGGCAACCTTTGTTCCAAGTCCGCGCCCCATGATTGCAGATGTTGGTGCGAGCATTTCTGGCATACCAGGTCCACCTTTTGGTCCTTCGTATCGGATGACGACAACGTGTCCCTCTTGTACTGTTCCATCATCTATTTTCTCTTGGGCTTCATCTTGGGAATCAAAAACGATTGCTTCTCCAGTAAATGTTTTGATCGATGGATCAACTGCTCCAACTTTAATAACAGAACCTTTTGGAGCGATGTTTCCATAAAGTACAGAAAGTCCTCCAACTGGACTGTATGGATTATCTTTTGTACGAATTACTTCTGGATTCGTAATATGGTGGTCTCCTACAAGGTCACCCATCGTTTTTCCAGACACTGTTATACGTTCTGGATGAATTGCACCAGGGATTTTTGTTAATTCATTAATAATCGCTTCTACTCCCCCGGCTTTATTAATATCATCCATTGAGATATCAGATGCTGGCATGATTTTCGCCAAGTATGGAACCTTTTCTGCCACTTTATTAATATCCGCTAAGTCATAATCAATTCCTGCTTCATTTGCAATGGCTAATGTGTGTAATACCGTATTTGTTGAGCCACCCATTGCCATATCAAGCGCAAATGCATCATCAATTGCTTCTTTTGTAATAATGTCGCGTGGCTTTACATCTTCTTTAATCATGCGAACTAAATGTTTGGCTGCTTCTTTGACTAACTCTTTACGCTTGTCGCTTGTTGCAACAATCGTTCCATTACCAGGAAGAGTAACACCTAACATTTCCATGAGACAGTTCATAGAATTTGCAGTAAACATTCCTGAACAAGAACCACATGTCGGACAAGCATTCATTTCAATATCTAATAATTCTTCATCGGACATTTGCCCTGACTTATGCGCTCCAACACCTTCAAACACAGATGTTAAGGAAATTTGTTTTCCTGTTGAACTCACCCCTGCCTCCATCGGTCCACCCGATACAAAAACAGAAGGGACATTCGTACGAGCAGCTGCCATCAGCATACCTGGTGTAATTTTGTCACAGTTTGGAATGTAAAATACGCCGTCAAACCAATGTGCGTTAATGACTGTTTCCGCAGAGTCGGCAATCAGTTCACGACTCGGTAACGAATAACGCATACCAATATGTCCCATTGCAATACCATCGTCTACACCGATCGTATTAAATTCAAACGGAATACCGCCAGCTTCAATAATCGCTTCTTTTACGACATCTGCAAACTCACGTAAATGCACATGTCCCGGAATAATATCGATGTAGGAATTACAAACACCAATAAAAGGTTTTTCTAAATCTCTCGGTTTTACTTTACCTGTTGCATACAAAAGACTACGGTGAGGGGCACGGTCAATTCCGATTTTAATCATATTACTTCTCATCTGAACACACACCTTTAATTTTAAAATTATTAAATCTATTTTAAATCCTATGTTGTCTACTGTCAATGACGTTGTATGACAAAATTAGGTTCAACCATAATAATTTACTCAAATATGCTATTATTCAATTCCTAAATCTTTCATCGCGTGCAATATGTGAATTTTCATTGCACTTCTTGCTCCCTCTGGATTCCGTGATTCCATAAACTCCATAATCATCTTATGGTCATTTATCGTATCTTTTGCAACTCGTTCATTTTTTTGCGATAAAATTACCCCTTTATTAATCGCTTGAAAAATAACCGGCATTAACTTATCCATAAATTCATTATGAGTGGCCTTGGCAATCGCTTTATGGAATTTCTGTTCAACATCTGTTCGATCCTGACCAAGGTTAATTTTCTCTTCAATTTGCTTACCATACTCTAAAATACGTTTTAACTCTGCATCAGTAGCTCGTATTGTAGCATAATATGCAGCTTCCGGCTCAAATATTAAGCGCATTTCATACAAATCTTTCGCATTAATCCTTGCATTTGAAAGAGTATTAAATGATTTCATATTATTACTTAAATCAATATCTTTTTTAACAAATGTACCTTTTCCTCTTTTAATTTCTAATATGCCATTAGTGACCAAAATTCTAATTGCTTCACGTAGTGTCGTTCTGCTAACAGTTAGCTCCTCAGATAATTCGATTTCGTTCGGGAGCTTATCACCTGGAGCGAACTTTTTTTCAATCGTAATCATAAACAATATATCGTCAGCAATACTATCGGAAAGTCTTTTCTTACGATTCATATATCAAACCATTCCTTAATTTTCTTTTTAGAGGATGTTCAAAAAGTCCGGTAAAAATGACACTGCGAATTTCTTCGTTGGCTTGCTTCTCCGCTGCTCATGTATCTAAATGCATACATTCCGCTGCTCGAAGCTTCGCCGCCTCGAACTTCTTGGTCCTTTTTATCCTCCTTTTTGAACACGCATTTTTAGTATAGCATAAGTTGTCTACTATGAATGCGTTGTATGCTCTCTCTTTTATGTTATTAAAACTTGGCTAAAATTATTTTCTCCAAACCATAAGCACCATTTCGGATTTTTCTTTGCTACCTTTTATACTAATTTTATCGTTTTTAAAATTCTATCCCCATTGTTCTTAATTAACAAATTGATGGTAACCAAGTATAATTGTTAGTAATAATAAATAGGAAGTGAATAATGTGAAAAAGAACTTTCGAAATACGTACAACTTTAATGCTGGGCCATCAGCACTTCCAACCGCTGTTTTAGAAAAAGCCCAACAAGAACTTACAAACTTCCAAGGTACAGGAATGTCTGTGATGGAATTAAGTCACCGCAGCAAAACGTTTGAAGACGTACATAATGAAGCTATTCTTCGTTTAAAAAAGCTGTATGCAATTCCAGATGACTATGAGGTTGTTTTTCTACAAGGTGGGGCAAGTTTGCAGTTTTCAATGATTCCAATGAACTTTTTAACGCAAGACCATAAAGCCGGATATATTATGACAGGATCTTGGTCGGAAAAAGCATTTAAAGAAACAAAATTTTTCGGAGAAGCGTATCAAGTTGCTAGCTCAAAAGAGGATCAATACCGTTTTATTCCTGAGATTTCAGCAAATGATTTTGATGCGAATGATGCCTATGTACATTTAACTTCGAACAATACGATTTATGGTACACAATGGCAGACGTTTCCTGACACTGGACAAGTCCCTTTAATCGCTGACATGTCGAGTGACATTATGTCAAAACCTATCGATATCAATAATTTCGATATGATTTACGCTGGAGCACAAAAAAACCTTGGACCATCCGGAGTAACAGTAGCTATTATTCGAAAAAGTCTGCTTAAAAAAGCCAATAAAAATATACCATCTATGCTCTCTTATCAAACATACGTAGACAAAAACTCTCTCTACAACACACCACCGACATTCGGTATTTATATGTTAGGAGAAGTACTGAAGTGGATCGAGTTACAAGGTGGACTTGAAGCGATCGCAAGCAATAACGAAGAAAAAGCAACATACATCTATGATGCCATTGACAATAGTAATGGTTTTTATGTCGGTCATGCAGAAAAAAATAGTCGTTCCCTTATGAATATCACATTCCGAGTTCAAAATGAGGAATTAGAGAAGAAGTTCTTAGCTGAAGCGGCAAAGGAAGGTTTTGTCGGATTAAACGGACATCGCTCCGTCGGCGGTTGTCGCGCATCAACGTATAATGCGGTTCCGCCAGAAGCATGTCTTGCACTGAGTGAATTTATGAAAGATTTCCAACAGAAAAATAGTTAAGAGTAAAATGAGACATTCCACTTTTAGTGAGTGTCTTTTTACTTTTTACGAAAAACGTAAGTACTTACATGTAAATGATAATATATTCCATTATCCGCTTTTGAGCAAAAACTTTTCACTTCGTTAATTGTTAATTCAATAAAAATTCTCTTTAAAAGAGACAAAAAGGGAAAAAATCCGCATGAACACTGAATTCTTGGTATAATTCACCAATGCAAATCAACCAAAAAGTCCGTTTTATCATGCGGAAATTGTTCCAAAAGACTAAAATTAAATAAACATGTTTGCAATTAATAATACAATTAACCCAACAAACCACATAAGCGTTGTAGGTATTGACCAAACCATAATCTGCTCTTTTACATTTTTTATTCCGGACATACGATTAACTACCCAGAAAAGGCTATCATTAAAATAGGAGAAGACAAGTGATCCCATTGCAGCAGCTTGAGCAGCTAATGCCATGTTTATATCCAGCTGAGCTAAAATAGGCGCCGAAATAGACGCTGCAGTAATCATTGCCACTGTTCCACTCCCTTGAATTAAGCGGACTAGTGATGCAATGATGAATGGAATAAGTACTGCTGGTAATGGTAATCCTGCAATCTGCGTTGCAATATAGTCTCCTGCTCCACTTTCACGGAGCACGTTACCTAATGCTCCACCGGCACCAGTAACGAGAATGATAATACCTGATGATTGAATACCTTCTTCCATACGATCCAACGTTTCCATCCGGCTTAAGTTTTTCGTTAGCCCGTAAATGGCAACGAGTAATCCAATGGCAACTGCGATTATCGGATTTCCGATGAAGGTGAAAATACTATAAAAACCTTCTGTAAGATCTAAAGCGGCTAATGTTGTGTTAAAGAAAATAAGAATTATCGGCACAATGATTGGTAAGAGTGACCTTGTCAATGAAGGTAATTCCTTTTCTCTTTCATTCATTAATTCCACTAATTCAGGGTACTCAATTTCCTTATCAGGTCTATGAAATCCGTCACCTGTTTCATCTGGTATTTGGTAAATCCTTTTACCAAGCCATTTTGCATATAAAACCCCGGTAATCACAAGTGGGATCCCGAATATTAATCCAAGTAAAATCATTAAACCAATATCAACACCAAAGATTCCGGCAACACCTAAAGGTCCAGGTGTTGGTGGTACTAGTGAATGTGTTACGACAAGTCCAGCAGCTAGGGCTACGCCGATAGACACAACAGATTTCCCAGTCCTCCTGGAAAGCGATTTCACTATAGGGTTTAAAATAACAAATGCAGAGTCTACAAATATTGGTATGGAAACTATAAATCCTGCAATAGCCATTGCCCACTCTTCTTTTTTCTTTCCAACCCACTTGATAAATGAAAAAGCAAGTGTTTCTGCGGCTCCTGTAACTTCTAGGATTTTCCCCATCATTACTCCTAAACCGATGACAATACCGATAGAAGCCAATGTACTCCCAAATCCTTCTGAAATAGCTTCTGCTACCGAACCTGGAGCCATGCCTCCTACTATACCTGCAATCGATGCAGCAATGAGTAAAGCCACAAATGCATGTACTTTTGTTTTTAATACTAATAAGATTAATACAATAACACCTAATAATAATCCAGCAATTAATTGAGTGCCTGAAACATCCATATTATTTCCTCCTTGTTTATTTACTCTTTAAAGTGACACTATATTCCTTTGATTTATAGTTGTTTTAGAGAAATAAAGGAGAATTGCTCCTTTATTTCTCTATCTATTACAAACTTGCTTCGGTAAACTTTGTTGCATATTTTGCAGCTAGTTTAATACATTCTTCCATACTTGTACTTTCTGCAATGTTTTTGCCTGCAATATCAAATGCGGTTCCATGATCGACTGAAGTTCTCAAAAATGGTAACCCGTTTGTGATGGAAATTGTTCTGTGAAAATCAGTCATTTTTGCAGCAATATGTCCTTGGTCGTGGTAAAGCGACAGTACCGCATCATACTTACCATTTAATGCTTGGAAAAACACGGAATCAGCGGGAACAGGACCAACTGCATCGATCCCTTCTTTAACAGCAGCTTCAATACCGGGGATAATTTCCTCAACCTCTTCCATTCCAAACAGACCACCTTCACCACTATGTGGGTTAAGACCGGCAACTGCAAACCTTCTATTCTCTACGCCTAATCGTTGCAGTGCTTTATCACATCTGATTAAGTAATCATGCACTCTTTCCTTGGTCATTTGTCCAATTGCATCCTTTAACGACAGGTGACGTGTGAGGAAGAAGATGCGCATTCCTCTAACTTCAAACATGGTAAGCGGATCCTTTGTTCCAGCAAGATCTTCCAGCATTTCTGTATGACCGATGTATGGAACCTTTGCTGCTTTAAGTGATTCTTTGTTAATAGGCGTAGTGGCTAATGCTTGTACTTCTCCTGCCATTGCCAATTCAACTGATTTTTTGATATATTCAAAAGCCCCTTGACCACCTTGAACAGAAACTTGTCCATATTCAAGTGCATTCATGTCAATGTTATCTAAATCAATCATATCCACTGTACCAAATTGATATTTTCCTTCTTCCGGGGAAGACACTTTATTGATTGTCAATTCAGCCTCTATAATTTGAATAGCTTTTTCAATTACCGCATAATCACCTATAATTAACGGTTTGCTTACATTATAAATCTCCTCGTTCGCTAAAGATTTCATTGCAATTTCTGGACCGATACCAGCAGGATCACCCATTGGAATTGCTATAATTGGTCTATCATTTGTCATATCTTGTTCCTCCTTAATGTTATTCATTCCATTAATTTTGTGTTGAATTTAATTTTTAGATGCACTTACAGTCATTAGATGCTTTACGCTTTGATAGATTGCCTTTTTGTCTCCAGCCATACCACCTTTTGTAACAAGAGGAAAGCCATCAAAATGCCCCCCAATAAATTGTCCGTATGCGACCAGCGGAAGTACCTCATCAATTAATTTGATTCCCTCTGCATTTCCAATAGAGCAAAGTGACGCAGTTATATCCCCGCCACTGGAAAAACATCCGCCAATCTCAAAATCGCTGTTTTCAATAACAATACGGGTTATTTTAGCCAATCCATCTGCTATCCGCTTAGCAAGATAATCTTGAGTAGTTGCTTCTTTTGTAGCTATCTCTTTAAGATTTAAATTTTCTGAGCTAGGCGATTGTGTTGTAATGATAATAATTTCCTGTCTTTTCATTTCTTCTAAAGCACTACTTACCGCTCTATTTACCTCTTCTTCCCAAGTATTTGTTAAAGTCGCCAATTTCCCTGCATCAACATAGACAGGCTCGACCATTGTTTTTTCCATTAAATAATGAAGTTGGGTCTGACTATTTTTCGTAACACTACCAATCGTTACGATTATTTTTTTATTCGAAGAGCTTCCGCTTGTATATGCCTTCGAATACTCGGCAGTCAATGGACCAGGATCAACAGGAATCATTTGATAATCCCTTATCATGGCCATCGCGTTAGCTATATCCTCAATTTCCTCGTTAGTTACTGCATCTAAAACGATAATTCTACTTCCTTCGTCTATTTGCTGTTTCATAGCATGAACGATGGCTTTTTTACCGGTTAGAACCGTTTCTAATCCAATATGTGAAACGAGAAAATCACTTTGCTTTTGAATGATTTCTGGTACATAGGATTGTGTCAAAGGTATCACGGGGTCTTTAGCAACATCCGTAACCTGAACAGGAACACCATTAACTAATAAGTAGCCGCCAGATGTGATACGACCAGAGTCTGGGAAGGATGCAACAACGACAGCAATCGATTGTTCACCGCTCTGAGTTAATATTGCATCGATCTCAATTCCGATATTGCCCCGAACTGTACTATCAATTCGCTTGCATATCACATCTGTTTTCCATTCAATGCAATTTTCGAGTGCTTTTTTAACCCTTTTCTGTGCTACTTCTGGTTTGGCATATCTACTATCTGTGTCAATACATACAGCATCAAAATCTTCAGTGAAAGGAGGCTGGTCATAATACACCATAGTTGCTGCTTGAAAGCCTTGCTTTGTTAGCCTTACCCCAGTTGCATTCGCACCTGTTAAATCATCAGCAATAACACCTATTTTCATTTTTCATTTCTCCTTGGGATAATCACTTTCAAATATTCTCTTATTTTTTCCTTATATTCTTCAGATATTCCCTCATCTGTAATAACTCCATTAATATCTGAAAGATCACATATCTTTGCAAAAGATTTTTGACCAAATTTACTAGAATCTGTTACTAACCAGGTTGTTTCTGCTGCTTCTATCATTAGCTTTTTAATGTAAGCCTTCTCGAAAGTTGTTGAAGTTAACCCTGCTTCCGGATCAACAGCATGTGTGCCTAGAAATAGCAAATCAACATGAACATTTTTAATTATATGTTCTGTTAACGGACCAAATAAGGCACCGATATTATTTTGCAGTTCTCCTCCGGCAATAATCACCTTTAATTCACTATTCATTAGCTCAGCAGCAATTTTTATGTCGTTTGTTATAACAGTAATATTTTTTCTGTTTTTTAATAGTTTTGCTATTTCATAAGTGGTTGTACCTGAATCCAATAAAATAGTGGAGTTTTCTGGAATAATCTCTATAGCAGTTTGTGCAATTCGTTGCTTTTGAGCGTTGAATTTTGTTTCCTTTACTTGAAAAGAACTTTCTTTAACCAATGGTTTATTCAACACAGCACCACCGTACGTACGAATAACCTTTCCCTCAGATTCCAAACAATTTAAATCTCTACGAATCGTCATCGTCGATACATTTAATTGTTCAGCTAATTGATCTATATCAATTTTTTCATCCATATTTAAACGATCTAAAATTAAATCTCTACGGTCTTTTGGATTCAAAATAATCACCTTGTTCAATGTTAACATTTTATATTTATATTATGTTCATAAGTAACAAAAATGTCAAGTTTATTTGTTTATTATGTTCACATATAACATTTATTGTTATATTATAAAAAGATTTGACCATTCCTCTTATACGTATTAAAAAAACTTCAAAAGAAGAGCTAATCAAGGTTTTCATTTTTTGCAATTAAAAAGATGCCCCTTAAAGGACATCTTCTTTCAATAAATTTATGGACTTTACTCATTCCTGAATCCGTGGGTAACCGAGGGGGAGCGTTTTAATTTGAATTCGAGTGCCACCCTCTATTCAAGATGAAGAGATTTTGAAAACTTCGTTGCAAAATATAATCTGTGATAATATTTTCGAAAAAAACACGCTTGATCTTCGTTACTATAAATTTAATAACGGTGTTAGAGGAAGTATTCTAGGTATCGTATATACTCCCCCTTGCCACTAGGGCATTAACATCCATTTATTTTTTCATTATGTTTTTCCAAATTGTTGGTTACTTCCATCCACGTTCGTATTGTTTTGGAGCAATCAAATCGTATCCAAGTTCATCTGCTGCCGCTTTAGCCCAATATGGGTTTCTGAGTAAGGCTCTGCCAATGAATACGAGATCTGCCCTATTGTTTTGTAAAATCTCTTCGGCCTGGATGCCTGTGGTGATTAAGCCAACCGTCCCGGTAGCGATCGCAGAATTTTTTCTAATTACCTCGCTATGCTTCACTTGGTATCCAGGGTATGATGTAATACGTGCTGGTACAAC
>NZ_JBPPZG010000022.1:0-30302 GCF_051918545.1 Pseudogracilibacillus amylolyticus (SeqCode)
TCAGAAAAAACTGTTCGTAACCATATATCAAACGCAATCCAAAAACTAGGTGTTAAGGGAAGAGCCCAGGCAGTAATTGAACTTATTCGGATGGGAGAGTTAAAGTTATAAAACAGAAAACATTTTATAATATACCAATACATCTACTATTTGTTGTACTCCATACACGATAAGAAAAACTGATCGTCAGAGTGTGATCAGTTTTTCTATTTGCCGATATTAATTTATGTGATGCTTTTCGTTTGTGTACCATGAAAATCACATAAAAATTGTGACCTATGCAGTTATAAAAGTAAAAACAAAGTATTCTCCAATTTTAGTTTTCAATCGTTTTATATCAAGTGTAAATTTCTTTAAGCTGAAAAATTCAATGAATTCTTAATCAATTGTTGATTTCCCCAACAAAATGTAACAATTCAATTTGTAATTTTAACAACAATTTGCAGATAATAAATTCACGGCAAATTTATGAAGTGGTTAATGATTGCAATAATTAGTTATGTTATAATAAACATCAAGAATTGTAATTTTATGCAACAACACTATTTTTCAGTTAAAACACCAATAATTATTTAATAATATACTTCATTTTTAAACACGTATTGTTCAAATGTGCTACTATTACGGTAAAATCTGATGAAAATTAGTTCAATTGCTATTTATGTTAGGGAGTAAAAAAATAATTATAGATTTTTCAAATAAGCTGTCGAAGGTATCACATTGCTATTTACAGCATTTTAATAATAATCAATAAAGTTTTAATAATATATTAAAGGATGAATACAAATGAGCGATGCAAAACTAGATTTAATTTTAAATAAGTTAAATTCAATGGAAAATGATATGAAGACGATGAAGAATGAAATCGAAACAGTGACGAATCATCTTAAAAAACTAGATACAAAAACAGAACATATTCAAAACGATGTAACTAATATTAAAGATAGTATTGAACGCATTGACCATACAGTAAATGAAGATGTCATAGCCATCTTAAAAACAATAGAAAATAAAACAAATGACAACGATGCCGACATCGTTGTATTAAACAATCGTCTTTTCAAAGTAGAATCAAAAATACAGAAAATAATTGGTCAATAACATTAGTGAATTCATCTAAATCAACGCTTATAAGTTATCTAACAGCTTATAGGTTTTTTATGCCTGTTTCAACCCAATATGTAATAAAAGTTATGATTCATATCGATGACCCTTTCACAGTTCCTTTTTCAATCGTTGATTTATTTTCTTCTAACCATTTATGGTAAATTTCTTTAAAACGTTCTTCTTACCCATCCTTATACCCATCAAATACAACTTTATCTAATTATAGATATTGCGGTTAACCTTTCATTATTTCCCTTTATTTTCTCACCGATTTGTTCCTACATCAATGAATTTAGCGGTGTTTGATTCTTTTTATCAACTAAATGCTGTTCACCATACACGATAAGAAAAACTGATCGCAAACGCATGACAAGTTTTTTTTGCCCATATTATTTATGTGATACATTTTGTTTTTTGTACCATGAAAAAAATTCTGTAATCAACATTATTAGACAATTTACTCATAATTTTCACAATTTGCTATGTAAATCGTGTATAATGTATTTTTAACAAGTGTTTGAAATAAATGCATACCGTATAAATATTGAAAGGAGGATTTAAATGACAAACGATGTTTCCAATCAAATTTTACATGAACTAACAAGATTGAATGGTCAAGTAAGTGGGATAGAAAGCCAATTAAAAGAGGTAACAGGTGACGTAAAAAGTTTAAAAGAAGATGTTAAAGTTCTAAAAGAAGATGTAACTGTTTTAAAAGAAGACGTAAAAGTTTTGAAAGAAGATGTAACTGTTTTAAAAGAAGATGTTAAAGTTTTGAAAGTAGATGTAGATACTTTAAAAACAGATGTAAAATTACTTAAAGAAACAGCCGCTACCAAAAAGGATATTGAAGAGTTTCCGGCTGTGAAGTCAGTTATTTACGATATTGGAGACAAATTAACAGAGGTAGATTCCTCGATAAAACGCATGGAACTTTCTCAAGAAAAGTATGAAAATCGCTTAGACTTATTATCCATTCGTTCTTTAGATCAAGAAGCTGAGATTAAAAATATCAAACATCTTGTTAAGAATTAACTTTACCTGCTAAACCTTATAGTCATTTCACAATTGATACATACCAATCCCGAAATCAAGAACTGATTCAAATGGAAAAATTAAATTTATAAAACAAAAATATTTTTTATTTCCATTTCATTTTCATTTACTTTTCGCTAGAATAAGAAAAACTGATCGTTATACATTGATCAGCCTTTCTCTTACTATTTAGATATGGATTAAGTTCCATCATAAATTCTTTCTCCTACTACCGTAAGGCTCGACTGACAACATGATGTGCGATATCTATGTGGCGTACGATTGAGCTGCTTCAGCCTCGTTTCACTTTCCTTACCGCAAGCATTACACTTAAAAACGAAATGTTTACCAATTTTTGTTGTTTTCGTACTTGGTGCACCGTGTTTTATTAACTCCGATTCAAAAAACGGGTGGCCATCACTGCTTGGGTTCTCCATCATATGAAATGCATAATGGATGCATTCATGTTTTAAAATTCCTATAATCACATCATCTGTTCCATATTCAAGTGTATTTCCCGCTATCTCAATACGTAGTGGACGTTGATCATAAGAGACAACAAATCTGCCTAATGTTGTTCTAAGCCGATTATTTCGCTTAATAGGTATGGTTAAAGTTATGCCATAGCATTCTTGTAAAAAGTTACTCGCTATTTCCGTTAATTCTTCTTCTGAAATTGTTGCTCACTCCTATATGTTAGAACAATATTACCTTTTCATTATAGCAGTGAGCATATAGAAAATTCTATTTTTAAATCTATTTTACCATTAACTTTTCTTTTATTGATTCGGGTAGATTTTGTGATTTTCCTGTTTTAGGATTTACATTAACCAATCTCCCTCTTCCCGTTAAACAAACTTCATCTGACTCATTTACCGCTAAATAATGTAGATCCAGTGAACTGTTCCCAATAGAGTCAGTCTTAACAAAGAGTTTGATTGTCTCTCCAAAAAATATTTGTCTATGATAATCACATTGTAAATCAACAACAACAGGAATAGACTCAGGATTCGTTAGATTCGAAAATAATTCTAAATGTTTCATATATTCAATTCGCGCTTCTTCAAAATAAATAAACGGTGAGACGTTATTTACATGTCCAAACATGTCAGTTTCTGAAAAACGAATAGTAATATCAATATGAAATGAGAATTCTTCTTTCCATTGTTTAAAATCGTTTATATATGAAATATGATGCATGGAATATTCCCCCCTCCTAAACGTTAAATTTTTTTAAAAGATTTTCGAGTTTTAACGCTAGACCAATATTACCTTTTACTTTCAGCCTGCCTGTCATATAAGCTGATGCCGAGTTTAAATTTCCTTGCAATAATTTTTTAAAGTTCTTTACACTCATCGTAAGTGTACAATCAGCTGAATTATTTGCACCTGAGTCAACTAATGCACTTCCATCTTTAAAAATTAATCCATATGTACCAGCGTCATCTCCAGTGATCTCAAAAATATAACTCGCATTTAAATCTTTAATCAACTCAGGCCGTTCATTAGCCTTTTTTTCAATTTCATCCCAAATTTCACTTAATGACTTCGTATCTAAATCCATTATAATATTCGCCCTTTCAAATGAATGATTGTTCACCCATTATAATATGAAAACAATAAAAATGAAAGCGCAATCTTCAATAATCAATTAAATTGACTTACAATATATGTACCGTTACAATCATACCTAGATGGGTATATTAAATATAAGGAGGGATTTTAAATGAGCGAAACTGATTTACTAATAACACTTACAGCTCATGAGAATGATGAAAACAATGTAACAATAGCATTTACAATGGGAGTTAAAGCTATCGAGAAAAATCATCGAACAGAAATAATGCTACTTTCAAATGCTGTGCATGTAGCGGAGAAAGGATATGCAGAAAAAATCGATATCGGTGCCCCTTTTTCACCGATTGATGAGCTATTAAAGACATTTCTTGATAAGGGTGGCAAATTAAAAGTATGTTCTTCTTGTATGGAACATAATGGTGTAAAAGAAGAAGATCTAGTTGAAGGTGCTGAAGTTATAACTGCAGATAATGTAATTGATGCGATTATGGAAGCGAAGAAGTCATTACAGCTAAACTAAAATAGAAGTATAGATAAATTGATTGAAACACTTATTAACATGCGCAAAGTGACTCTCATATGATGATAGGTAGTTGAAAATGATGATGAGTCTTTATACCAACATGCGAAGTGGGGAAATAAGATGCAGAGTCGCTGCACTAACATGCGAAGTGGGGAAATAAGATGCAGAGTCGCTGCACTAACATGCGAAGTGGGGAAATAAGATGCAGAGTCGCTGCACTAACATGCGGAGTGATGAAATAAGATGCAGAGTCGCTGCACTAACATGCGGAGTGGTGAAAATAAGATGCAGAGTCGCTGCACTAACATGCGGAGTGATGAAATAAGATGCAAAGTCACTCACAAACATGCAAAGTGGCGAAATAAGATGCGGAGTCGATCAATCATATTTCAATTTACATTCTAAAAAACCCCTTATTGATAATTATCAATAAGGGGTTTTTTAGTCAATTATGAATTAGTATGCGTTGTCGCTACCAAAGAAATTTTTAAATGATTGCACAACTGTTGCTCTGTTCATTGCTGCGATAGAAGTTGTTAATGGAATACCTTTTGGACAAACTTGGACGCAGTTTTGTGCGTTACCGCATCCTGTAATTCCACCATTTTCCATTAAGCCTTCCAAACGTTCACTTTTATTCATTTCACCTGTAGGGTGCGCATTAAATAATCGTGCTTGGGATAATGCGGCTGGTCCAATAAAGTCTGATTTAGCGTTAACGTTTGGACATGCTTCTAAACATACTCCACATGTCATACATTTAGATAGTTCATAAGCCCACTGACGCTTTTTCTCTGGCATACGAGGTCCAGGTCCAAGATCGTACGTACCGTCAATTGGAATCCATGCTTTAATTTGTTTTAGGGCGTCAAACATACGTTCCCGATCAACGATTAAATCACGTACAACAGGGAAAGTATCCATCGGTGCTAAGCGAATTGGTTGCTCTAATTTATCAACTAAAGCCGCACAAGATTGACGGGCTGTTCCATTAATAACCATGGAACAAGCACCACAAACCTCTTCTAAACAGTTCATTTCCCATTGAACTGGAGTAGTTTTTTCCCCTTTAGCGTTAACTGGATTTTTTTGGATTTCCATAAGTCCAGAAATTACGTTCATATTTTTACGATAGGGTACATTAAATGTCTCTTCGTAAGGGGAGGAATCAGGGCTGTCTTGTCTTGTTATAATAAAAGTAACAGTTTTTTGTTCAGCCATTATTTTTTGCTCCCTTCACTTGTTTTTGTATAGTCACGTTTTCTCGGTGGAATTAAAGAAACATCAACATCTTCATATGTTATAACTGGTTCACCTTTTTCATATGTTGCAATAGTTGTTTTTAAGAAATTCTCATCGTCACGCTCAGGGAATTCTGGCTTATAATGAGCTCCACGACTTTCGTTACGGTTCAATGCTCCTAGTGTAATTACACGAGCCAGTTCAATCATATTTCTTAGCTGACGAGTAAACATAACACCTTGGTTACTCCACTGAGAAGTATCAGTTACATTAATATTTTCCCAACGCTCTAGTAATTCCTGGAGTTTTTCATCTGTTTTTTCTAGACGATCATTTTCCCGAACTACTGTTACGTTATCTGTCATCCACTCACCAAGCTCTTGGTGTAATTGATAGGCGTTTTCTGTACCATCCATTTTGAGAAGTGCTTCAAACTTCTCTTGCTCTTCTTTTGCACGAGCATCAAATAGTTCAGGACCCATGTCTGTTACATGTTTATCTAACCCATCGATATATTCAATTGCCTTTGGACCGGCAACCATTCCACCGAAAATAGCAGATAATAGTGAGTTAGCACCTAGTCTGTTTGCGCCATGCTGTGAATAATCACACTCTCCCGCAGCAAAAATACCAGGAATGTTAGTCATTTGATCATAGTCAACCCATAATCCACCCATAGAATAGTGAACAGCAGGGAAAATTTTCATTGGAACTTTACGAGGGTCTTCTCCAACGAATTTCTCGTAAATTTCAATGATTCCACCTAATTTTATATCAAGTTCTTTTGGATCTTTATGGGAAAGGTCAAGGTAAACCATGTTTTCTCCATTAATTCCTAACTTTTGATTCACACAGACATCAAAAATTTCACGTGTTGCAATGTCCCTAGGAACTAGGTTACCATATGCAGGATATTTTTCCTCTAAGAAATACCAAGGTTCTCCATCTTTATATGTCCATACACGACCACCTTCACCACGAGCAGATTCACTCATGAGACGTAATTTATCATCACCTGGAATTGCTGTCGGGTGGATTTGGATAAATTCACCATTCGCATATTTTGCACCTTGCTGATAAAGCACGCTTGCCGCTGAACCAGTATTAATAATTGAGTTTGTTGATTTACCAAAAATGATACCAGGTCCACCTGTTGCTAAAATCGTTGCATCAGAAGGGAATGATTTAATTTCGTGACTTTTAATATTTTGTGCGACAATTCCTCTGCCAACGCCTTCATCATCGATGACTGCACCGAGAAATTCCCATCCTTCATATTTTGTCACAAGTCCTTCTACCTCAAAACGACGAACCTGTTCATCTAGTGCATATAATAATTGCTGACCTGTTGTTGCCCCAGCATATGCTGTTCTATGGTGCTGTGTACCTCCAAAACGTCTGAAATCAAGCAGTCCCTCTGGAGTACGGTTAAACATAACACCCATACGGTCAAGCATATGAATAATACTTGGTGCTGCGTCACACATTGCTTTTACAGGCGGTTGGTTTGCTAAGAAGTCCCCACCATATACCGTATCGTCAAAGTGAATATCAGGAGAATCACCTTCTCCTTTTGTATTTACCGCACCATTAATTCCACCTTGGGCACAAACAGAGTGAGAGCGTTTTACTGGTACGATAGAAAATAAATCTACTTGAACGCCAGCTTCGGCAGCTTTGATCGTTGCCATTAATCCAGCAAGTCCGCCACCTACTATTGCGACTTTTCGGTTACTCATTGTTTATACTCCCTCCTCTAAGTAATTATGCTCCCATACCAAATTCAATGATCGTTCTAATTCCAATATAACTAACTACTAAGAAAACAATAACTGTTGCGTATGTAATGATTTGTTGTGAACGTGGAGATTGTGCAATTCCCCATGAAACACAGAAGCTCCATAATCCATTCGCTAAATGGAATACGACAGCGAGAATAGAAATGATATAAAACCAGAAATAGAATGGCTGAGTTAAGATTCCTTCCATTAATTGGTAGTTCACTTCAGCATTCCCTAATGCGACTTGAACTCTTGTTTGCCATACATGCCATGCAATAAAAATAAGTGTAATAATACCCGATATACGCTGTAATAAGAACATCCAGTTACGGAAATAACCGTATTTTCTTGTATTATTACGAGTCGCCAATACGATGTATACTCCTAAAATGGCATGAAATAAAATCGGTAAATAAATAACTACAATCTCCAATACAAGTACAAATGGAAGTGAACTCATAAAGCCAGCTGCCTTATTAAAGCTCTCTTCTCCATAAACAACAAAATGGTTCACAATCAAGTGTTGTACAACAAAGATACCAATTGGAACAACACCTAAAAGTGAATGCAGTCTTCGGTAAAAATATTCTCGATGATCCACCATGTGTTACTCCCTCCTTAACTTATTTTTTATATAAAATTTTTAAAAAATTGCACAACAGGTTTAGAAATAGGTTTTATAAATTTACTTTAGAAATTATTTACTGCTCTTTTTAAAAATATTGATCAATATATAAGTATGCCTCTAAAGTTAATTCATCACCTATCATTAATTGAAAACCAGTGTTTATTGAATTCTTCTTTATTGTACTTCTAACTAGAAAAAGCGTCAAGAAAAGGGGTATTAATTTTACACATATGGTGTTAATATAAATGGAAATAGTATAACATTTTAGCACTTAAGACTCAGCTAATCGACGTTTTATCCCAATATATTAACATAATATTAATCTACGAAACTATGATATAATATAAGCGTTACAAATAAATTATACATGTAAAGGATGACTTAGATGGACAGAAACTTAATCTCGCTCTCTACGCTAGATGAGTTTAATTCCGAAACTATTGGTCAAGATATTCTCAGGTATATTAGTTTACCTAGCTTTCTTGGTCATGAAAAAGATACACTTTTATATTTTATTGGCCGCACTCTCGCTAGAAGAATACATATGGAAAGTCTTGAAGATGTTATTTATTTATTTAAAAAATTTCGCTGGGGAAACCTTGAACTAATTAAAAATAAACAAAATCATATGATTCTTCATTTGATGTCAGATGATGTTGTAAAACGTATGCAAGCTTCTATTGATGTAGATTTCCGTTTAGAAGCCGGTTTTATTGCAGAAGCAATGCAAAATATAACTGGACGTCCAGCAGAATGCCTAGAAACAATTAATGAAAGATTGTTCCGAGTGGAATATAAATTGTATTTTACTGATTAATAATCAATCGGAATAGACGATAAAGGAATTACATCTGTTTTGCTCCAATATCAAGGTCACAGACTATCAAGTTTTGTGACCGTTTTTAATTTTTTCAACAGATAAAGTGTATTAATACCCTTTTATAATGCTACACCTTAAAAATTTAACCATTAGAAATAAAATCGATATCCCCTATTCGTCCGATTCATCCGATCGATTATCAGGCGGTTCATTTAAACTTTTCAACACATTTTCGGCAACATTTATAGGAATCCCAAGTTTAGTCATGTCTTCAATCGTTGCTTCCTTTATTGCACTGATAGATTTAAAATGAGTTAAAAGCAAGTTCCGTCTTTTTGCACCAACACCAGGAATTTTGTCCAATTCAGATTGCATAACTCCCTTTCCACGTAATTGACGGTGAAATGTTATCGCATAACGATGCACTTCTTCTTGAATTCGTTGTACTAAATAAAACTCATTGGATCTCCTCTCAAGTGGAACTACTGTTGGAGGATCTCCATATAGCAATTCACCTGTTTTATGTCTTTCATCTTTAACTAATCCACATAATGGAACAGATAACCCAAGTTCGTTTTCAAGTACATCTCTTGCTGCTGACATTTGTCCCTTTCCACCATCGACAATAATTAAATCTGGGAGAGGTAGATTTTCAGTTAAAACCCTTTTGTACCTGCGCCTAACAACCTCTCGCATTGTCTCATAATCGTCCGGTCCTTCGACATGTCTAATTTTATATTTTCGGTATTCATTTTTAGTTGCTCTCCCATCAATAAAAACAACCATGGCTGAAACTGGATCGGTACCTTGGATGTTTGAGTTATCAAACGCTTCGATTCTTCGAGGTGTTTCAATATTCAATAACTCACCCAATTTTTCAACAGATTTAATTGTTCGTTCTTCATCGAGTTCGATTAAAGAAAAACGTTCTTCCAAAGCAATTTGTGCATTTTTACCCGCTAATTCGACAAGTTCTTTCTTTCGTCCTCTAAAAGGTGTATGCACATCTATTTCTAACAGTTCCTTGATTAAAGCTGCATCCGTGCCAATTGAGACTAACACTTGTTTTGGTTTTAAATTACGTTGATGTAGGTAAAACTGTCCAATAAAACTAATAAACGCATCTTTCGCTTCTGAATAATAAGGAAAGATCGATACATCGCGTTCTAATAATTTTCCTTGGCGAATAAAAAATACTTGAACACACATCCAGCCTTTATTACAGCTATATCCAAATATATCAATGTTTACCTTTTCATTTAAGGTCACTTTTTGTTGTTCCATCACTGCTTCAATATGGGTAATCTGATCTCTTAATTCTTGTGCCCTTTCAAAGTTGAGTTCATCACTTGCGACTAACATTTTTTCTTGTAAATCATTTTTTATTTCTTTATATCCACCATGTAAAAAGCTACTTATTTCTTGAATAATCTTATCGTATTCCTCTTTTGGAACGGTTTTTTCGCCACATGCTAAACATTGATCCATATGGTAATACAAACAATAACGACCAGGTGGGTTATTACATTTACGAAGCGGATAAAGTCTGTCTAATAATTTCTTTGTTTCTCGTGCAGCAATTACATTTGTATACGGCCCGAAATATTTTCCACCATCTTTTTTTATTTTTCGTGTAATTAATAATTGCGGATGCCGTTCATTCGTTATTTTTAAATAAGGATAACTCTTGTCATCTTTAAGCATGACATTGTATTTAGGATCATATTTCTTAATTAAATTCATTTCTAATATAAGTGCATCAATTTCACTGGAAGTAACAATATACTCAAAATCTGCAATTTCCATCACAAGTCGCTGTGTCTTCTCATCGTGTGCCCCAATAAAGTAAGACCTGACGCGGTTTCGTAACATTTTTGATTTCCCTACATAAATAACAGTACCATGTTTGTCTTTCATTAAATAACAGCCTGGTTTGGCTGGTAAGACTTTCAATTTCTCTTGAATGGTAACATCCATCTGAATCCCCCCTTATTAGAAAACTTGGCTTATCGTTAAAGAAAACATGCCCTCATCACCAGGGGTATGCCGACAGTTAGGCAGAGGGCCTGTTCTTAGTCGGCCTTCCTGGCGAAAGACAGAGATGATGTTGCACTTATGCTAAGTGAGTGCAAGCCTTGGCAAGAACTAAAGATGCACTTACGATTGATTGACGTGCTAGTGACTTACGCCTGAGACAAATCTTTACGGTGGGACGAACGAAAGTCCAGTCCCAGGACGCCCGAGCTTTTAGCTAGTGAGCGAGTCAAAATAGTTTTATCCTTTCTTATCTGCCTATGAGACGATTATAACAAAGATAATCCCTTGCCTCAGTAAGAGGAGCAAGGGATTACCAAAATATCTTAATTTACTAAGCCTTATGCGTGTTTATTAACTAGTTCTGCTAGCGCTTCTTTCGGCTGGAAACCTACAACTTGGTCTACAACATTACCATCCTTCATTAAAAGTAAAGTTGGAATACTCATTACACCATATTTTCCAGCTGTTTCTTGGTTATCATCAACATTCAATTTAACAATTTTAACTGTCTCACCCATATCCCCATCAAGTTCTTCAAGAACCGGAGCAATCATTTTACAAGGCCCACACCATGGTGCCCAAAAATCGACAAGTACTAGCCCATCCGTAGTTTCCTGTGCAAAATTTTGATCAGTTACATCTACAATTGCCATTTAAACTCCTCCATTTCAAATCTTGGTTGATTCTGCATTCGATTATATCACCGTTAGTTTTAGCTTGCTAGTAGTTTGCTTATACATGCATAATTCATATTTGGCTTTAAACGAATACCACTGCAGAAAACATTTCGTATCATTTCCAGCCAACGCATCTCAAAAGGGGTTCTTGTCTTTTAGAGCAACTAAGCATCTTTTTTGGCCACTGCGCATGTCGTGAGAGCCACTAAGCATATTTTCCAGTCACTACGCATGTTGAGAGGGCCACTAAGCATATTTTATAGCCACTACGCATGTTTGAGAGCCACTTCGCATCTTCTGTCTTCAAATGATAATTTTTTATAAAACAACCTTTAAGTCGGTCATTCTTCAGTAAAAAAACGTAACTTATTTTAAAAAATCTGATCACTATTTTATTGCGATCAGATTTTCCGCTCTTACCCTATCTGTTGCTTTAGTTCTTCAGTAAGTAAAGGAATAACTTCGAATAAATCGCCAACAATTCCGTAATCAGCAATGTTAAAAATATTTGCTTCCGGATCTTTGTTAATCGCAACGATTACTTTCGAGTTTGACATTCCGGCTAAATGTTGGATCGCTCCAGAGATCCCAACAGCAATATATAAATCTGGAGTAATAACTTTCCCTGTCTGTCCGATTTGTAAGGAGTAATCACAGTACTCAGCATCACAAGCCCCACGAGATGCTCCAACTGCACCGCCCAATAGATTAGCTAATTCATAAAGTGGCTCAAATCCTTCTGCACTTTTTACGCCACGTCCACCTGCGATAACAACGCTCGCCTCAGACATGTCGACACCTTCAGATTGTTTACGGATCACTTCTTTAATAACGGTACGCAAATCTTTTACATCGACATCCTTTGCCTGAATTTCTCCTGAGCGGGATTCATCTTTCTCAAGCGTTGCGATGTTATTCGGTCTGATTGTAGCAAACGTTATGCCTTCTTTAATTACTTTTTTCTCAAATGCTTTTCCAGAATAGATCGGTCTTGTAAAAATTACATCCTCACCGTCTGTTTCAATTTCCGTTGCATCGGAGATAAGACCTAATTCTAGTCTGCTTGCAATTTTTGGAGTTAAATCTTTTCCAATAGCAGTGTGACCCATAAGGATCGCGTCCGGAGTTTCTTCGTCAATTACTTCCAAAACCACTTGTCCATACCCTTCAGACGTATAATTTTTCAAATTTTCATGCTTCACCGTTACTGCACGATCGGCACCATAATAGATCATTTCCTGAGCTTGGTCTTCCAATTCACCATCACTTAGCAGAAGTGCTACTACTTCGGCATTTTCATTCATTTTCTTAGCAGCTGCAATTGCTTCAAAGCTAACATTTCGTAAAACACCTTCTCTTGATTCACCAATAACTAATATTTTATCGCTCATCTTAACTTCTCCCTTCTCACCCTTATTTACAGTACTTTCGCTTCATTTTTTAATAATGATACTAATTCTTTTACTTGGTCTTCGATTTCCCCTTCTAAAATACGACCAGCCTGTTTTTCAGGAGGTAAAAAGATATCGACCGTTTCCGTTTTTGGTTCCAAATCATCTTCATCAAGATCCAAATCATCAATTTCTAATTCTTCTAAAGGTTTTTTCTTCGCTTTCATAATTCCTGGTAAAGAAGGGTATCTTGGTTCATTAAGTCCTTGTTGACAAGTGACAAGAAGCGGTAAATTGACATCGATCTTTTCGACATCCCCTTCTACGTCCTTTTCAATATGAGCTGTTTCTCCTTCTATATCGAGCCCAACAATGGTAGTAATATATGGAATATCTAATCTTTCTGCTAACCGTGGACCAACTTGACCACTTGCCTCATCGATAGCAACATTTCCGGCTAAGATTAAATCAACTTCTTTATCTTCAAAAAATGCTTCTAAGATTTTAACCGTTGTAAATTGATCTCCTTCTTCAAGGTCATCTTCAGTATTAATTAAAACAGCCTTATCCGCACCCATCGCAAGCGCAGTACGTAATTGTTTTTCGGAATCTTCATCTCCAACTGTCACAACGGTTACTTCACCCCCGTGTTCATCACGCTGGACAATTGCCTCTTCCACCGCATATTCATCATAAGGGTTAATGATAAATTCAGCGCTATCATCTTCAATTTCTCCATCGGTAACAACAATCTTATCTTCGGTATCAAATGTCTTTTTTAATAAAACGTAGATATTCATATTTAATTCCTCCCTATCTTATCTTTATTATAAGCTGACAACGTCAAACAAGCTGTGATCAATTTTTAAACTTTCTTATCTGTCTTTAAATTTCGGCTTTCGTTTTTCGATGAATGCTTGAATACCTTCTGTTGCATCTTCATTACCAAAAACTTCTCCAAAGGCTTCCGCTTCTCGATCTGTTCCTGCTTGGAAAGAAGCAACTTTTGTATATGGAATTAATTCCATTATTCTTGTAATAGCCGGTTTACTTTTTGTAGCTATCTTTTTAGCTAAATTTCTCGCTTCACTTAGCAACTGTTCATCATCAACAGCTCTATTCGCAAGTCCAAGTTGTACCGCTTCTTCGCCTGTAACTGTATCCCCTGTTAAGATCATTTCATATGCTTTAGGGCTTCCAACAAATTGTGGTAACCGCTGTGTTCCTGCAAATCCCGGAATAATTCCAAGCGTAATTTCCGGTAAACCAAGCTTGGCAGTTTTCGTAACTAAACGAATATGACAAGCTAAAGCGAGCTCCAAACCACCACCCAAAGAAGCACCGTGAATCGCAGCAATGATCGGTATATGAAATCTCTCCATTCGGGAAAATAATTTTTGCCCCATTTTTGCAAGTGACTCATAATCAGATGCCGCTTGTAAAGAAGTAAATTCCTTAATATCTGCTCCTGCCGAGAAAAATCTGCCTTCCCCTGTTAAAATAACAGCTTTTACTGTATCCTCCTTTTCAATCTGGTCTAATTGTGTTTCAAGATCTTTTAATATTGTTGTGGAAAGAGCATTGGCAGGCGGACTGTTGATCGTAAGGGTTGCAATATGATCTTCAATAACTAGCGATAATGTACTCACCTTATTCCTCCTTAATCATAGATAATAACCAAAATATATAGTTTTTTAACAAAACTTCATGGTTTTGAGGGGACCATATACTATTTGAAAAATCCTTTTGTTAAAAGATCGTGAACTTCTTCTGCTTGATCTAAAAGTGAATAACGCTGAGATTTCATTAGCCAAGTAGTAACTGTTTCATCAAGCGTTCCAAAAATCATTTGCCTTATTATTTGTGGATTAACATCTTTTCTTATTTCATTTTCCTCGATTCCTTGCTGGATGATTTCATCGATGACATTCAAATATGATTTTAGTACTTTATTAATCTCTTTTCGTAATTCAGGTTTTGATTGTCTCAATTCTAGTTGTGTTACAATCGCTAAATGCGGTGATTCTGAAAGTTGTTTATAATGCATGTTAATTAGTGTTAACAGCTTATCACTGGCTGACTTTTGCTCACTTGTTGCGTTATCAATCATTTCTATAAAATGACCCATCTTCTCTTTGAAAACTGAAATTAATATGTCTTCTTTATTTTTAAAATATAAATAAATAGTTCCATCTGCTACATTTGCTTGTTTTGCAATCTTTGACACTTGGGAAGCATGATAACCATTTTCAGCTATTACAATTACTGCAGCATCGATAATTTGTTTATATTTTGGCCGTTCTTTGTTCATTGGGACTCCCCTCACTTTAATAAAAAATTACTTATGAATGATTGGTCATTCATAAGTAATTGTAGCGTTTTCATTTCATTATGTCAATAAAGATATTTATCGAATGAAAACGCATGTTTATTTTCTCTATCTATTTTAAGAAAATTATTAAAAAGTAGTCTTCATTCCTTGCTTTATCTTATAAATTTCCATAAATTAATTTACTTTTTTATCTTCTTCCATTGCATCAATGGACTCTTCAATTAATTGTCTTTTTAAAACTTTTCCAACGATTGTTTTTGGTAGTTCATCACGAAACTCATAGATTCGCGGTACTTTATAAGGTGCTAAATTTTTTCGACAATATCGATTTAATTGTTGTTCGTCTAATTTTTCACCTTTTTTAGGAACAATGACTGCTTTAACCGTTTCTCCTCGATATGCATCAGGGACTCCAATAACCGCAGCTTCCTGTATTCCCGTATGCTCAAACAATACCTCTTCTACTTCTCTTGGATAAATATTAAAACCACCAGCTATAATCATATCAGACTTTCGATCTTCAACATAGAAATATCCCTCTTCATCCATTCGTCCCATGTCACCCGTTAGTAACCAACCATCTTCTTTCAATACTTCCTTTGTATCTTCTTCTCTGTTCCAGTATCCCTTCATTATTTGTGGACCTCTGACAGCAATTTCTCCTACTTCACCAACAGGTAATTCCTCAAGTGTTCCTTCCTTAACAATCATTGCTTCAGTATCAGGCCAAGGTACTCCTATACTCCCATGAATTCGGTTACCCCAAATGAAATTGGCGTGTGTGACAGGTGACGTTTCAGTTAATCCATACCCTTCCACAAGACGTCCACCTGTTATTTCTTCAAACCGCTGTTGTATATCAAGTGGTAGTGAAGCCGATCCACTAATACATGCTTCAATTGATGATAAATCATATTTTTCAAGATTCGGATGGTTTAACAGTCCAATATAAATGGTTGGCGCCCCTGGGAACAAGGTTGGTTTTAACTTTTCGATCGTTTTCAAAACTTCTTCTGCATCAAATTTTGGCATTAAAATCATTTTTGAACCATACATAACAGATAAATTCATTACGGTTGTCATTCCATATACATGGAAAAACGGTAAAACACCGAGAACTATCTCTTGACTCTTTCCCAACTTATAAAGCCAAGCAGTACACATCTGAACATTTGCAACTAAGTTATAGTGGGTGAGCATAACTCCTTTCGGCTTTCCTGTCGTCCCACCGGTATATTGTAGTAACGCTAAGTCTTCCTTTGGATCAATCTCAACTTTTTCATACGAGTCGGAAACGCTTTCAAAAACTTTTTTCCAAACATGTGTATCTGCAGATTCTTCTACTTTAACTACCATATTATATTGACGCTTTTGAATAAATGGGTAAATGAGATTTTTGGGAAACGGTAAAAAGTCACTTATCCGTGTGACAATTGCATGCTCTAAATCCGTTTTATCTCGCACACTGGAGACCCGTGGTAATAGGATATCCAAACAAACGATGTATTTTGCTCCTGAATCCTGTACTTGATACTCGAGCTCCCTTTCCGTATATAAAGGGTTTACTTGAACAACTACTCCACCCGCCATCAATGTCCCATAATACGTTATGACAGCTTGAGGACAGTTAGGTAACATACTAGCAACACGATCACCTTTTTTTAATCCAATTGACTGCAGAAAACTTGCCATTTGCTTTGCTTGTTTCAGTAACTCTCCAAAAGAAATTTCTTTCCCCATAAAATGAAGCGCTTTCTTTTCCGTGTGACGTTTACCACTTTCCAATAAAAACTGGTAAAGTGGGATTTCGTCATACTGAAGCGTAGTAGGAATTTCTTCTGGATAATGCCTAATCCAAGGCTTTTCTTTATCCATCTTTATCCCCCCATACTAAATTTAAAACTGTCAGAAGCGAAGTTCTTAGATGCTAGTCAATTCATGAGGTTCCTTCAAAAATTCTGTCATTTTTTACGAGAAAAACCAATAAGCGACACCAACAATTATAAAAACAACTGCGACTGAAATAAGTATTTTTGCTAGTTTATCGAGTACCATTGTTATCCTCCATTATAGAGAAAGAGCCTTATCAGCAATCGTTTCTCAAAGTTTATCATAAAATGAATAGTAATTCAATATAATAATGAATGTTTGTTCAATTTTGTATTACTATGTCATGTTTAGTCCTTTATTGGAATTCAATAACTGTAACACCACTTCCTCCTTCATTTTGCCCACCTAAACGATGTGATTTTATATGGGAATGTGATTGAATGAAATTTTCTACTCCTTTTCTAAGTGCTCCAGTACCTTTGCCATGGATGATCGTCACTCGTGGATACCCTTGGACAAGCGCATCATCAATGTACTTTTCTAGTTTTAACAGTGCATCTTCATAGCGTTCTCCTCTGAGATCAAGCTCTGCTTTTACTGTCCCCCCGCTGGAAGAAATCATATGTGATACAGGACGAGATGGGGAATCTGCTTTTTCGTCTTTTGCTTTTTTTACAAAAATGAGATCTTTTCGTTTCGCAGTTATTTTCATCATGCCAACTTGGATCACATACTCATTTTTATTTTTCTTTTCAATAATTTCACCTGTTTGTTGTAATGTTTTATGTTTAATTTCATCGCCGACTTCGAGTTCTTGTTGATCAGCTTGAACGTCTTCTCTATTTTCAACTTTAACGAGTTCAGGCTGGGCTTCATCCAACATTTTTCTTGCTTCAATCCATTCATGCTCTTTCCACATTGCTTTATCTTTCATTTGGCGAACTTCATCGACGATAATTTGAGCTTCTTCTCTTGCTTTTTGGAGCGCTTTTTCCGCTTTTTCTTCCGCTTTTTTATAAAGCTCCATTTTTTTCTGTTCAAACGTATTCCATTCTTTTTGCAAATCGGAACGAAGCTGTTCACTTTCTTCTAAAATACGATTCGCTTCCGCAAGTTCCTTTTCAGCTTCTTTTCTTGATTTTTCTAAAGCTGCAATCATATTTTCGACATTCTTGGAATCGACACCTAGATAACTCTTTGCATGCTCAATAATTTCTTTACGGAGCCCTAAACGATCCGATATTTCAAACGCATTACTTCGACCTGGTACTCCCATCAATAAACGATACGTAGGACGCAATGTTTCCACATCAAATTCCACAGATGCATTCATGACAAATTCACGGTTATACCCATAAGCTTTTAATTCAGGATAATGCGTTGTAGCCACCACTCGTGCATCGCAGTTAATTACTTCATCTAATATGGCCATCGCCAGTGCTGCTCCTTCTTGAGGATCTGTACCGGCTCCAAGTTCATCAAATAAAACTAGCGATGTTTCATCAACTTGCTCCATTATGTTTACTATATTCGTCATATGCGAAGAAAATGTACTTAAGTTTTGTTCGATCGATTGCTCATCACCAATATCTGCAAACACCTGTTTAAAGACCGCTAGTTTACATCCATCAAATGCTGGTATTTGGAGGCCGGACTGCGCCATCAATGTACAAAGTCCAATTGTCTTTAGTGTGACTGTTTTTCCCCCGGTGTTCGGACCAGTAATGACGATTGCATGATAATCATCACCGATGGCAATATCGCTTGCAACTACATTTTCAATCGGAATAAGTGGGTGTCTAGCCTGTTTCATGTCAATAATTCCCTGTTCATTTAGAGTCGGCTTAGCAGCTTTCATTTTAACGGCTAACCTAGCTCTTGCAAAAATACAGTCTAAATTTGCGATAACTTCTATATTAATCAGTAAAGATTCTTCATGCTCTGCTATTTCTGACGTTAACTGTTGTAAAATTACATCTATTTCTTGTTTTTCTTGCAAAATTGCTTGTTGCAGCTGGTTATTCAAATCAATAATCGCGCGCGGCTCCATAAAAAGAGTTTGCCCTGAGGAAGATTGGTCGTGAACTATTCCTCCAATTGCACTTCGATATTCATGTTTTACGGGTAAAACATAGCGATTATTTCGAATGGTGACGATCGCATCTGATAACATTTTGCTTTTTGTTTTTGTTAATTGTTGCAGTCGTTCACGGATACGCGTTTCATACGTACGAATTGTTTGACGGATTCCCCTTAATTTTGCTGATGCATCATCAACGACATCACCATGATCATCTATTTTACTTTTAATTTCTTTTTCCAAAAATTTTAATGGGGTAATTTCTTCTACGATTTCCTCTAGTAGAGGGAAACTTTCTTCTAAATTTTCAATAAAACTTTTCATATTTCGCCCAGTATAAATCGTTTGCGCAACTTGTAAACACTCCGTAGTATCAAGCATGCTTCCAATTCGGCTTCGTTTCAGACTTTCCGTAATATCGTATACTTGAGAAAAAGGTACAGTCTTATCTAACCTTATAACATGTAGCGCTTCATCCGTCTCGTTTTGAAGGCGTTGTATCATTTCGATATCGGTTTGTGGCGTAAGTTTTTGTACCGCTTCCTTACCAACGGATGAAGCGGTCTCTTCCAGTAATAAATCAATAACTTTATTATATTCCAATACATGTAACGTCCGTTCATTCATAAAAACCTCCATCTCGACTCGCTCCGCTCCTCGAGTCAAATAGTAATGAAAACGAATGCGGATTTTCGTTTATAATAGAGTTAGGAAAGGCACACTACAAAGCACGGTGGGGTGAGTTGTAGGAAACCAAACCTCGTTTGTTTGAACCAGCATAAAAACCAGTGTAAGGTCGGGGCTTTCAAGCACAAATGAGTGGAACTTAGAGTCCGCACACTAATCATTGTTTTAACAAATCCTGTTAAATGCTGCCCCGATCAGTCCCTGCCTCTCCGCTACTTATAGAAAGGAGCGAAGTCCCATGAAAGTCGTGTATCCCGTTTGTTGTGGTATTGATGTGCACAAACGCTTTTTAATCGCGACCATCATTACCACAAAAGCTGGCGAGTTAACACCACATTATCAAAAGAAACGATTTTCAACGTTCAATAATCAGATTCTGGCATTGAAAAACTGGTTATTGGAACACAACTGTTACGATGTCTGTATGGAAAGTACCGGGAAATACTGGGTCCCCGTTTCCAATTTACTTGAAGGTGAGATTAATGTCACCATTGCGAATCCCAAATGGGTTCGTGCAGTAAAAGGAAACAAAGATGATAAGAAGGACTCCAAATGGATTGCCGAACTTTTCCGTATGGGTTTAGTCAAAGGTAGTTTTATTCCTGCAAAAGATATTCGTGTACTGCGGGAGTTTACGCGCTACCGCACTCGCTTAGTTAGCCATCGTTCTAGTGAGAAGAATCGGCTTCAAAATGCATTTACCGTTGGTAATGTTGCGATGGACGCCGTCGTTTCCGACATGTTTGGTGTTAGCTCTAAGAAAGTCCGAGATTATCTCATTTCAACTAAGGACTTTAACCCTGATCATGTCCTTTCTTTACTTCATGGTAGTATGCAATCAAAAGGACAAGAATTAATTGAATCCATTGAGGGTTACAGCTTTACACCTGAACAAATTATTCGAATTCAACTCATCGAAGAACACAAAACATATCTCGATCACTCCATTGAGCTTCTAGATAATCAGTTGGATGAGATGATTAAACCATATGAAGCAGCTGTTCAGCTTTTGGAGACTATCCCAGGAATTCGCCGTCAATCAGCGATTCAGATTATCTCGGAAATCGGTGTGGATATGTCCCAATTTTCATCTTCCAAAAAACTCTGTTCTTGGGCTGGACTTGCACCGAGCAGTAATGAATCTGCTGGAAAAAAGAAATCGGTCAAAATCTCACGAGCAGGTGTCTATCTCAAGCCAGCACTTGTCCAGTGTGCTCATGCAGCAGTTAAATCAACGGAAAAGCAGCCTTATTACCGCAAGAAATATGAACGCATCTACAAACGGCGTGGGAAGAAACGTGCCATTATTGCGATTGCTCGTATGATACTCACGGCAATCTATCATATGCTTTCCACAGGTGAGATATGGAATCCAACTGATTTGTACAAAATTGACATGCCAGACAATTTAGTGCAGAAACAGAAGGAAAAAGCAATCAAACAGGCGACAAAACTATTAATTGCAGAAGGGTTCTTGCCTGAAGACTTTGTCAGGAAAGAACAATCAACTACAGCTTAATAATCAGATAACCACCGCAAAAAAAAATACATTTTTTTATGGTTTATTTGTTGTGCCCTCTGAAATATTTTACATAGAAGTTTCTACTGATTTTGTTTTCACACTAACACCTGATAGATTTGATCATATTTTGTATTAAAAGGGTTGTAAAACTTGAATCGACTATTGGCGGGTAGACATAAAGTAACCTCACTTAGAAACGGGGTGTTTATGAAAATATCCTTTTAAGGTGTTCGAGTAATGTGCGATTGACATATTAAAGAAATCCATCTAGAGTTGAATTGATACTGGTAAACTTATTACTGATTAACCAATAGAATTAAAGATTTTTTCAAATTTAATATTACTAGACTTAGAGGAGGAAACTATGAAAAATATTAACATCGCGCTCATCCCTGGTGACGGAATCGGCCCTGAAGTTGTTGCTGAGGGTGTAAAAGTTTTACAGGCAATTGAAGAACTTGATAAAGAACTATCCTTTTCATTTCAAGAATTCCCTTGGGGTTGTGAGTATTACTTAGAACATGGAAAAATGATGGATGAGGATGGGATTGAAAGATTAAAAACATTCGATGCAATTTATCTCGGGGCGGTTGGCTATCCTGGTGTGCCGGATCATATTTCTTTATGGGATCTTTTGTTACGAATTCGAAAAGAATTTGATCTCTATGTCAATATTAGGCCTATAACATTGTTGAATGAAAAACTTACCCCTTTAAAAAATAAAACAAAAGAAGACATTGACTTTTTAGTGATTAGAGAAAATAGTGAAGGTGAATATGCAGGTGCTGGAGATTGGTTATTTAAAGGAAAACCGGAAGAGGTTGTTCTTCAAACAGGAGTTTTCTCTCGTAAAGGAACAGAACGAATTATCCGCTATGCATATGAAGAAGCCCAAAAGCAAAAGAAATCACTCACGAGTATTAGTAAAGGAAATGCTTTAAATTATTCGATGGTCTTCTGGGATGAAGTTTTTGAAGAAATTGGCAAAGAATATCCAGATGTAGAAACCTATTCCTATCTCGTTGATGCGGCTAGTTTATATTTTGTCTCCAATCCGGAACGATTTGAAATCGTCGTAACTTCAAATTTGTTTGGAGATATTTTAACAGACATAGGTGCAGCTATTACAGGAGGTATGGGACTAGCAACCGGTGCAAATGTCAACCCGGAAAGAAAGTATCCTTCTATGTTCGAGCCTGTTCACGGTTCTGCACCTGATATTGCGGGAAAAGGTATTGCAAATCCATTAGCGGCCCTTTGGTCGGTTAGCCAAATGATGGATTACTTTAAAGAAGAGGAGTGGGGAAAACTTATCCTCGATACGATTAAAGATATATTAAATGAAACAGAAAGCTTAACCCCAGATTTAGGAGGAAACGCATCGACTTCCGAAGTAGGAGATCGTTTTGTTGAATTACTAAAAAGAAATGCACAAAACAGATAATTAACAGGTTGCTTAAAACAACCTGTTTTTATTATAAAACGAAAAGTCACTCTACATCTTTTTTTGCGACTCTGCATGTGATGCGAGCCACTTCGCATCTTTTTTCCTCACTCAACATTTTGCGCTAGACACTCTGCATCTTTTTCTCTCACTCAGCATCTTGTGACAGTCACTCTGCATCTTTTTTCACCACTCAGCATGTGGCGCGAACCACTTTGCATCTTTTTTCACCACTCAGCATGTGGCGCAAACGACTCTCCATCTTATGCAAACTTGCTGATCTTCAAGTTTACACTATACCCGTCAGTTAACCACGAGAATCGCGATTATCCTCACAATCCACGATAACCACGAGGTAGCTCATTTAACGAGTGGCCCCTCTTCTTCATCCGGCGACCATAAATATATGTCCAAGTTCACTTTTCCTGACTCATTAAAATGAACTCCTTCCAATTCAAGTAACTCTCTTTGCTCACTGCCTTTTAAAGAAATTTCACCTTTTGAATTGATCACCCTATGCCAAGGGAGTTTATGTTTCTGACTCATGGAATGAAGAATCCAAGAGACTTGTCTTGCTGCACGTGGCTTTCCAGCGACTTTTGCTACTTGGCCATATGTCATCACACGACCAGCGGGGATGCCTAGAATAATTTTAATTACATTTTCAGTAAAAACCTCCACGCTAATCCTCCAATTATATTGCTAACTTCTCTTTCACTTCTTTAATTTGCAAAATATGCCGCTTCTCATGCCAACCAATAAATTCAATCCATTGGGCTAAACTTAATTTCTTAAATCCTGGATGAGGTAAGGCCTTTTGTTCCAATAACTTCTTATCTGTATTGTTTACAAATTTCTGCAGTTTTTCCCTAGAAGAAGCAAGCTTTCGTTCCAATTCTTCCAATGTGGCAAACGATTCACTCGGCTTTACATTGCTAGGTGCTTCAACTTTAATTTCGCGATTTACCGCCAAATGAATCGGTCTTTCTTTAATTGTCACTTCTTCTCCTTTAGCTAATTCTTCCTGGACGGACTTGATTACTTCCAGTTCGAATAAATATAAATGCTCCAAAACTTGCCTAATAGACCACTCATCATCGGCTGGTTTTCTATTAATTTCTTCATCTGTTAATCCTGTTACTTCATTTAATAGTTCATCTCTTGCCTCTTCATTTATTTTCACACAATCACTCCCCATTAAAAAACCAAATATTTAAGAAACCAATTAAAAATAAAAACATTCCCATTCCTTTAAATGTAAAACCTGTTACAGCATTTTTTTCAGGTACCCATGACTCTAAAAACTCTTTGTCTCTTTCCTTTTTCAATAGAGACCCCCTAAAACGCTTATAATTAGTTTATCAGTTTAATCTGAATTTTTGAATGATATTTTAAAAAGAAAATCCACTTCTTTGAACTTGCCTTCAACTTATGGCTATAATTGTGTTAATCTATCAATTTTACGTTTGGAGGATTTGGAGTGAAAACAATCCTTTCCTTTTTAAAGCCTTATAAACTTCCAATCATCATTGCATATAGTTTAACACTCATTGAGCTTATAACCGATCTCCTTTTTCCGATGTTTTTAGGGATCATGATTAATGAAGGTGTTTTGAAAAACAATCCAGAAAATTTAATCCTTTGGGGCAGCATTATGCTCGGCATTACAATTTTCACTTTTGCCTGTGGAATCATTAATTCTTATTTTTCATCCCATGTTAGCATCTCATTTGCTTACGATATCCGGGAAAAGCTTTTCGCTAAAATTCAAAACTTTACATTTGAAAAATTAAGCCTTTATCCGACATCGACACTCGTCACTCGATTTACAAACGATGTAAGGCAAATACAAAATACAATTTTTATGGCATTACGTATCATGGTAAGAGCCCCGTTACTCGTTATCGGCTGTATTATGATGGCTTTAATTGTAAACGTTAAAATTTCACTTATTTTTTTAATTATCGTGCCACTGTTGATTGCTTTTTTATATTGGGTGCTTATTAAAGGAAGTACGATGTTTAATAAGGTTCAGGAAAGCGTTGATTATGTAAACCGTGTCATTCAAGAAAACATTGCCGGCATGAGGATTATCAAAGCTTTTGTCCGTCGTGATTTTGAAAATGTACGTTTCCAAGATTCGAATGAAGAATTGGCAAAAGAAACTAAAGATACATTTCGTTTTGTAGAAGCATCAATGCCAATTTTATTATTTGTAATGAATATTAGTTTAATTTTTATTCTTTGGTTTGGGAATAAGCAAACAATTGCGGGAACAACGAATGTTGGCGATGTTGTGGCGATCGTAAACTATGCGCTCCGTACCGTAATGGCCATTTCCATGTTTACATTTATTGCACTCGCTTTTTCAAGAGCTAAAGCCTCCGCTGAACGTTTGGAAAATATTTTAACGGAAGAAACTTCGTCTGAAGCTTTCGAGGCTGACAGTCCAAAAGTAGAACAAGGAAAAATTCAATTTGAAAATGTCTGCTTTACGTATCCTGGTGAAAATGTTTCTGTTTTAGAAAACATCTCTTTTACCCTCCGACCTGGTGAGCGTCTTGCTGTCATTGGTGCAACTGGTTCGGGAAAAACAACATTGTTTCAATTAATTCCAAGGCTTTACGAAGCACAGAAGGGGACAATTTTCATCGACGACTACCCACTTTCTGCTTATCATATAGATGAACTTAGAAATAGTATTGGGTATGTTCCACAAAGTCCACTCCTATTTACAGGAACTATTGCAGACAATATTACATTTGGTAAGGAAGATGCTTCACAAGAAGAAGTGATTCAAGCGGCAAAAGACGCACAAATTCATGAGACGATTGAAAGCTTTTCTGAAAAATATGAAACGATTGTCGGGCAACGAGGAGTAAATCTATCCGGTGGACAAAAGCAACGAATTTCTATCGCAAGGGCACTAATCCGGAAACCAAAAATTCTCATGTTTGATGACAGTACGAGTGCTCTCGATTCAACGACAGAAGCTTATTTACTAGAAGCTCTTCATAAATATGATTGTTCAACACTTATGATTACACAAAAGATATCCACTGCCAAAAAAGCAGAGCGAATTTTATTAATGGATGAAGGAAAAATGTTGGCAATCGGAACTCATAGTGAACTATTAAAAACGTCCAAATTGTATCAAAAAATTGTGGAATCACAATTTGAAAAGGAGCTTCCATATGTCCAGTAGTCAGTTAAAACAACCCTTTCAATATGAAAAAATCCCGCTTAATTTTAAAAGATCGCAAAAAGAAAAGCGGGCTCTTAAATTATCTAGCACCATTAAACGGTTAAGTACATATTTAGTAGCCGAAAAGTGGAAGTTGTTTCTAGTTATCCTGATGGTCTTAGCAAGTTCAGCGCTTGGGCTATTAGGACCATATCTTGTCGGAATGGCGATTGACGATTTTATTGTGGCAAAACAAGCAACGGGGCTCGGGGTTTTAATCATCTGGCTTGTTATTATTTATGCACTACACTCTTTATCCATTTTCCTGCAAAATTACTGGATGATCGGTATCGCCCAAAATACAGTTTATACGTTACGAAAACAATTGTTTGAACAATTTCACCAACTTCCTATTGCCTTTTTTGATAAAAGGCAGCAAGGTGAATTAATGAGTCGTGTAACAAACGATATGGATAATATTAATAACACGTTAAACCAGTCTGTCATCCAAATTTTCTCAAGTATTATTACATTAATTGGTACAATCAGTGTGATGCTTTGGCTAAGCCCGCTTCTTACCTTCATTACGATGACAATTATCCCATTATTATTTATAGCAATGCGCTGGATTACAAAACGAACTGAACCGTTATATAAAATGCAGCAAAATGATCTTGGAGAATTAAATGGATATGTCGAAGAAATTGTATCCGGTCAACATATCGTAAAAACATTTTCGCAGGAAGAAAGAGTTATTCGTGAATTTAGAGAGCGAAACAGACAGCTAAAACTCTCTGGTTTCTGGGCACAAACGATTGCGGGATATATTCCAAAAGTAATGAACTCACTCAATTTCTTAAGTTTTGCTCTCATTGCGTTTTTCGGCGGAATGCTTGCTATTAAAGGGTATGTTACAGTTGGCGTTATTGTCATTTTCACCGAATATGCCAGACAATTTACTAGACCGTTAAATGAACTGTCAAACCAATTTAATATTTTACTTTCTGCCGTTGCTGGTGCGGAGCGGGTCTTTTCCGTATTAAATGAAAAGCGTGAAGAAAGTCATGAAGAAAACGCTAGTGAATTAGACCAAGTAGAAGGTTATTTTCAGTTTAAAGATGTTTCTTTTTCCTATAATGACACACCGGTGTTAAAAAATATTCAATTAGAAGTCCAACCTGGTGAAACAGTAGCATTTGTTGGTCATACAGGGGCTGGAAAAACGACGCTCATCAATCTGATTTCACGTTTTTACAATTATGAAGAAGGAAAAATTTTGCTAGATAATCGGGAACTGAAAAATATTAAACGCTCAAGTCTCCGGTCCCATATGGCGTTTGTGTTGCAAGATACGTTTTTATTTTCTACAACTGTACGGGAGAACATTCGTTACGGGAAACTCGATGCTACAGATGAAGCTGTTGAACTTGCCGCAAAACGCGCCAATGCCCATCATTTTATTGAAAGACTACCTGATGGATATGATACGATATTAGACCAAGAAGGCGGCAGTCTTAGTCAGGGTGAAAAACAACTGCTTGCTATTGCAAGAGCAATGATTAGAGAACCGTCCATATTGATTTTGGATGAAGCAACGAGTAATATTGACACCATTACAGAATTAAAAATTCAAGAAGGATTAAAAAGATTGATGAAAAATCGTACCAGTTTTATCATTGCCCACAGACTTAACACGATTCAGCAAGCAGACCGAATCGTACTGTTGGAAAATGGACGTATCATCGAAAAAGGCAAACATGAAGAACTGATGAAATTACGTGGTAAATACTATAGATTATATAGTGGACATAAATAATAAAGAGGTGTAAAGAATGGCTAGAAAGGGAACTATGTATGATAAAACGATCAAAAGTGAATTTTTAAAAGAAGAGATGGTAATTAAAATCTACGAACCAGCAGAGACAGACACACTTTACGAAAATAATGTATGTATTATGCAAGATGGTGACGATTATTTTCAATTAGGTAGAGTTGCTACTGTTAGTGATCAATTACATGAAACAGAAGCTATCGTCAACACTACCTTTGTCGGCATTCATTATATCGATCGTTTGGATCGTTTGAAAAAATATCATCCAGAAGGGGAGCAATTTGAAGCATATATAAGTTTTTTAATAAAAGAGGTAATCCCGCTTCTAGATGACGTTTTACCACTTAATCCACTTGGCACTGTCCGAACATTGATGGGTGATTCACTTGCTGGCACGATCGCACTTTTGACTGCAATCCGTCATCCAAATCTGTTTAAAAAGGTAATTATGCAGTCACCGCTAGTAGATGACGTCGTACTTAAAGCTATAGAGCAATGTGAAGAAATACGTGGGTTAGAAGTTTACCATTCCATTGGTTTAAAGGAAACTGCTGTTGCAACAACGATAGATGATAAATTTGACTTTGTAAAACCAAATAAACAATTATCAAACATCTTAACAGAAAAACTGACAACATATCATTATCAAGAAATTGAAGAAGGGAACCATACATGGAAGTTTTGGCAGAAGGAATTACCAGATGTGCTTAAACTAATGTTTACGTAACAAATTTTAGGATAAATTACCCTTTTTCAAAGGTCTTTTCTTTGTTATACTGGTAGTTAAACTTATAATTGGAAAAGAATAAATGTTCTTTAATCGAAATAATGTTAATAGATATACCTTTTTATCCGGAAAGAAATTTTAATCATGGAGGTTTTATCATGAAATATGGAATTGTAATTTTTCCTTCTAAGGAAATTCAGGATGAAGCGAATGCATTTAGAAAGCGATATGATCCACAATATACAAATATTCCACCACATATCACATTAAAACCTACTTTTGAAATGGACATTCCTAAACGAGATGAAATCGTTCGTGAACTTAAAAAAATCGCAAACGAAACGGAGCCGTTTAAAATTCATGTTACAAAAGTAAAATCATTTGCTCCAGTAACTTATACTATTTACTTTAAAGTCGAACCTACTCCTGAATTAAGCGCTTTAAATGATAAAATGAAAACAGGAAAATTCCCAACAACTAAAGAGCAGCATCCTTTTGTTCCACACATAACGATCGCTCAAGACCTTGTTGAAGACGAGTATTCCGATATTTATGCTAGTTTGCAAATGAAAGAAATTGAGTATGAGGATACAATAGACAGGTTTCAGCTCTGCTACCAACTTGAAAATGGATTTTGGACAGTATATGACACATTTGTATTCGGACAGGAGTAATAGGCTATGACAATTAAGGTAGTAACAACAGATCAAGAACAAAATGAAGCTTATCGTATAAGAAAAGTAGTATTTGTAGATGAACAAAATGTTCCAATGGATTTAGAAATTGATGAACATGAAGAAGCGTCCATACATTTTATCGCTTATGATGGAAAAGACGTGGTCGGTGCCAGCCGATTACGTTTTGTCGGTGAATACGGGAAGTTAGAACGTATTTGTGTTTTAAAATCTTATCGTGGAAAATCTTACGGAAAAAAACTCATTGCCAAAATGGAGGAAGAAATTATAAATAAAGGGTATAAAAAAGCAAAACTACACGCACAAACCCATGCAAAAGAATTTTATGAGCGATTAGGTTATGTGGTTATCTCAGATGAGTTTATAGATGCAGGTATTCCTCACGTTGCAATGACAAAAGAGTTGACAAAGTAGTAATTCACCAAAGTGAATTTACTACTTTTATTTTTACGTATATTTTTTTATCGTACACGCCAATCTAACCATATGACTTTCATTAAAGGAAGGAAGGATTGGCGAATGAACGACATGTTACCAATGTTATATGAGTCAATATTCGGTATTATAGCATTATTTATTCTAACAAAAGTCCTTGGAAAAACACAAATATCCCAGCTAACCCCTTTCGATTTTATTGCAGCAGTCGTTATTGGGGAGCTTGTTGGTAATGCGTTATTCGATAAAAAGGCTGGCATCTTAGACATTGGCTATGTCATTTTAATTTGGGGAGTTCTTTTGTTTATTATCGAAAAGGTTGCACAGAAATTTAAAGGATCTCGCTTTATATTAGAGGGAAAACCTTCACTAGTAATTCATAAAGGTGAGTTAATATATGAAGAAATGAGAAAAAATAAAATCGATATCAACGAACTACAACAATTACTGCGAATGAAAGATGTTTTTGCAGTGCAAGAGGTAGAGTATGCAGTTTTAGAAACGAACGGAGAATTATCCGTGCTAAAAAAACCTGACTATCAAACTCCTACAAAAAAAGATTTGAATGTCGCACCAACAGAACCACAAATCGCAGTGACAGTTATTACAGATGGTGAAATGATTAAAGATAATTTGGCAGAAGCAAATATTACCGAAGATTGGTTGCTGGATGAAATAAAGCGGCAAAATTTTGATGGTATTAAAGATGTATTCTA
>NZ_JBPPZG010000023.1:0-18310 GCF_051918545.1 Pseudogracilibacillus amylolyticus (SeqCode)
AGCCGGTGTATAAAAAGCAGGAATTCCGGCACCTCCAGCACGAATTTTTTCAGCGAGCGTTCCTTGAGGGGTTAATTCGACTTCAATGATTCCTTCTAAAACTTGGCGTTCAAATTCTTTGTTTTCACCAACATAGGAGCCGATCATTTTTTTAATTTGTTTATTTTTTAACAGTAACCCGAGCCCAAAATCATCTACCCCACAATTATTGGAAATAACGGTTAAATTTTTTACACCAGTTTTAACTAATGCATGAATTGCATTTTCAGGAATTCCGCAAAGACCAAAGCCTCCAACCATTATTGTTGCCCCATCATGTACATCACAAACAGCTTCATCAAATGAAGTATATACTTGTTTCAAAAAAGTTCCCTCCTCAATTAGAAATAAATAGTTATAATACCAAACGAATTTTGCATATAGTCTAAACTATATTATAGCATAAGACAATAATTGTTAGCACTGTTACTGAAGATATATCTAACTATTTAGATATCTATGGCTAATAAAAGAAAATTATAAGAAGATGTGCAAAAAGTCCGGTAAAAATGACACTGCGTTACGGGAATTTCGACTTTAGCCAACTTGTTCCTTTTTATACACGCATTATAAGTGAATCGTAGACTCGTAAGATACTGTCGGCAAGAGTCACGCAATCATATCAACTTGAATAGGCTAATGTAGCATAAAAACAGAAGCGGCAGGTGGCAAAAATGGCAGTGAGACCGTCCATTTTAGAACAAGGGGATACGATTGGAATCGTGACATTAGGAAGTCCACTTGATCCAATGGTAATCAATCGAGGTATTCAAACATTAGAGAACTTTGGATTTAATGTTGTTTTAGGAAATAATGTTTATGCTGCGACAGGCTTTTTAGCCGGGTCACCGGAAGAACGAGCAGCAGATTTAATGAATATGTTTGAAAATAATACCGTGAAAATGATTCTGCCAACAAGAGGAGGAGTCGGAGTAGATGGGATCCTCCCTTTTTTAGATTATGATGTAATTAGAAATAACCCGAAAATTATCTCAGGATATAGTGATATTACGATTCTGTTAAATACGCTTACACAAATGTCTAACTTAATCACTTTTCACAGTTTACTATTACTCGATTTTCGACCTAGTACACCAGCATATAATTATAATCAGTTTTTTTCAGCAACCTCAGTTGTATTGCCTTCTAGAGTAATAGAAAATCCCCAAGGTATACCACAAACGAGTGTCATTCCTGGCAACGTAACTGGACCAATTGTGGGTGGGAATTTAACATCACTGATCAGTTCGCTTGGAACCCCATATGAAATAAATACAGAAGGAAAAATACTATTTCTAGAGGATACTCATGAACCGACGAATACGATTTACAGATATTTAAGCATGTTAAAATTAGCAGGAAAATTTGATGATTGTGTTGGAATTGTAATGGGGGAGTGCACGAATTGTCCGAATGCATATAATACATCTTATGCTGATCTTATCAATGGAGTGATTGCTCCTTTAGGTAAACCATTAATGACTAATGTTACTACTGGACATGGCTTTTATAAAGCGGCTATTCCGATTGGGGCAATGGCGAATTTGAATACAGTTAATAATACATTTACTGTGTTGGAACCGACTGTTAGCTGATCAGTGATGAACAACTGAATTTTTACATGGAAAAAGAAAGACTTTTCCTCATACTTGATATTGATAGAAAATCGTGAGAAGAACTGCTCGGTGTCTTCCTGCGCCCTTGATCTCGGCAGAAAGTCTATAGAAGAACTGCGCGGTGATCTCCCGCGCCCTCGATCTCGGTATAAAATCGTAAGAAGAGCTGCGCGGTATCCTCCCGCGCCTTCGATCACGGTATAAAATCGTAAGAAGAGCCACGCGGTGTCTTCCTGCGCCCTCGATCTCGTCAGAAAGTTGAGAGAAGAACTGCGTGGTGACCTCCCGCGCCCTCAATCTCGGCAGAAAGTCGGGAGAAGAGCTGCGCGGTGTCCTTCCGCACCTTCGATCTCGGTATAAAATCGTAAGAAGAGCCGCACGGTGACCTCCCGCGCCCTCAATCACGGCAGCAAATCGATAGAAGAGCTGCGCGGTGACCTCCCGCATATTTAAGTTAAACAAGTACTTTATTTAAAACTTCTTTTGTTCATATGCTTTAAGCAGCAAATCCACAATATGTACCGCATCTACTTTCCCGGTTAAACCTTCTCGTTCGATACCTAACTTCATTTGCAGTAAGCATCCAGGGTTTGCCGTTACAATCGTTTTTGCATTTGTCTTTTTAGCCTGTTCCATCTTATAGTCTAATATTTGCATGGACATCTCTGACTCTACAATATTATAAATTCCTGCTGAACCGCAGCAACGACCGGCATCTTTCATTTCAATATAATGAACACCTTCTATTGATTCTAATAGTTGCCTTGGTTCCATAAACGTTTTTTGCCCGTTTTTCAAGTGACAGGAGTCTTGAAAAGTAACAACTTGCTCCTCTAACTGAAGATCTAATTTATCAAACTCAAGTTCAATTAAAATGCTGGATATATCTTTGATTTTCTTTGAAAATTTTACAGCACGTTCATGCCATTCAGGTTCATCCCTAAATAAATATTCATAATCATTTAGAAAAGCTCCACATCCGCCTGCATTCGTAATAATATAATCGACTTGTTCCTCTTCAAATGCTGTAATATTTTTCTTTGCCATTTCTTTTGCTGCATTAATTTCACCACTATGGCCATGTAACGCTCCGCAGCACCCTTGTGTCTTTGGGATAACAATTTCACAACCTGCGTATTGTAACAATTTAGTCGTTGCATCATTTGTGCTCATAAATATCGTATCCATTAAACAACCGGAAAAAAACGCTACCCGCTTTTTCTGCTTCTTCAGCGCTGGTAAATGAGTAGGTCTTTCTTTCATCTTTTTCTTTTTAGGTACTTCTGGCAAAACATTCTCCATTGCCCGTATATTTTCTGGCAAGATTTTTAAGAGACCTGTTCTTTGCGCAACACGTTTTAGACCTGACCGTTGATAAAGACCGACAAAACCAGTTAAATGGATCATTCGTTTTTGCTTAGGAAAAAGATGATTAAAAGCAAGCCTTCTAGTAAGTTTAGTCGTGACAGATTGTTTATTAGTTTGATAGATCGCATCTCGGGCCTGTTCTAAAAGGTGACCAAACTGAACACCGGAAGGACAAACTGGTTCACAAGCCCGGCAACCGAGACACATATCGATGGAGCGTTTTACTTCCTCAGATGGTTCAATGACACCATCAACGACACCTTTCATAATGGCAATTCGACCACGAGGAGAATGGACTTCATCCTGTCCTGTTTCGATATAGGTCGGACAACTTGGAAGACAAAACCCACATCTTGTACAATTCATTAATTCGTCATAATCCATTTTTTCCTTAAATGCTTGTTGGATTCGGTCTTTTTCTTGTTGCTTCAATTTGGCTTCACCTCCGCTTCCTTTGTAAACATTTTACCGGGATTCATAATATAGTTTGGATCGATAGCTTTTTTTATGTTACGCATTACATCAATACCCGACTCTCCAACTTTTAAATATAAATATGGCAGTTTCATCGTGCCAACACCGTGCTCTCCTGTAATTGTACCTCCTAATTCGACTGCACGTTGAAATATTTCTTCAAACGCTTTTTCTACTCTAGCAATCTCATCCTTGTTTCTAGCATCTGTTAGACAAGTAGGGTGCAAGTTGCCATCACCAGCGTGACCGAAAGTACAAATAGTAACCTCATACTTAGTAGCGATTTCTTCAATTGCTTTTACCATATTTGCAATTTCTGATCTTGGGACTGTCGCATCCTCTAAAATTGTCGTTGGCATGAGACGTGATAAAGCAGACAGAGCGGCTCGTCTTGCGGTCATTAAGCTTTCTGCTTCAGCCTCAGTTTTTGCAATGGAAACATCAAAGGCACCATTTTCTCGGCAAAGTGTTGAAATCTTTTCGATATCTCTTGCGACAACTTCGGGAGCACCATCTTGTTCAATTAATAAAATCGCTTTTGCTTCAGTTGGCAGGCCGATTTTAGCAAAGTCTTCAACCACTTTTACAGTCGGCTGATCCAAAAATTCCAATGTAACTGGAATAATCCGATTTTCAATAATAGAAGAAACTGTTTGAGCGGCAGCTTCTAAATCATGAAAGAGTGCGAGCATCGTTTTCTTTGCTTCCGGTTTGGGAACAAGTTTTAAAATGGCTTCAGTAATAATACCGAGTGTTCCTTCCGAGCCGATAAATAATTCCGTTAAATTATATCCTGCCACATCTTTCGCCAGTTTCCCTCCAGTTCGAATAATTTCTCCGTTTGGGAGGACAATTTCAAGTCCTAATACATAATCATTCGTTACGCCGTATTTAAGACCACGTAATCCTCCTGAATTCTCACTAATGTTACCGCCAATTTGAGAAATATGCATCGAGCCTGGATCAGGAGGATAAAACAATCCAATATTATTAGCCGCTTCAAAAATTGTTTTCGTATAAACCCCTGGTTGTACAGTCATCGTTAAGTTTTTTTCATCAATTTCAAGGATCTGATTCATATGATTAAATAGTAAAACGATCCCACCTTCAAGAGGTGTTGTACCTGCACATAAATTTGTCCCTGAACCACGAGGAACAATTGGGATTATATTTTCATTACAAATTTTTATTATTTCAGCTACCTCTTTCGTATTACGTGGAGAAATGACGGCATCAGGCAGTGCCTGGTATTGGGCAGTAGAGTCATAGGAATAGGCGAGTAGGGAAGCTTTGTCTAGTTTTATATTATTGTTACCAACAATTTGGGTAAACTGCTCAATAACCCGCTTTCTTAACATATAATCCCTCCTAAAAACACTTCATACCTTGATTATAAAGGATAAACGTACTTAATTATATAGAAAATTATCCAATGTTCTGTGAATAGAAAACGGGTTCTATTGGATGAAAATCTAATCTGTTAACAAATTGATTATTTGATAAAATAAATGTAGGTATGAATATGGGGGAGAGTAGACAATGAATGAAGGATATTTTGTAGGTTGGGGGACGCTAGCATTAATCAATGCAGGAATTGCTCAAGGAAAAAATAGAAGTGGACTTAATTGGTTTTTAATATCATTGTTGTTAGGACCAATTGCTACATTTTTACTAGTGCTCTTTGATAAATTACCGGGTAAATGATATTTATTTGGAAGGTAAGAAAGCATCACCTCTGTCTTTCGCCATTACGGCTCCGAGGAAGGCCGACTAAGAACAGGCTCTCTGCCTAAACGTGGGTATACCCCTAGTGATAAGAGCATGCTTTCTTTAATGAATGCCAAGTTTTCTAAGAAAATAACAAAAATTGTGACACGATGTCGCTTTCGGTTGACATATGACACGATGTCATTTATACTTATTTTGTACTTAAAGTGACAATGTGTCATTTCGGCTGAATAGGAGGAAGACGAATGCCGCGGCCAACTTTTTTTAACTTACAAGAAGAGAAACAACAAACATTGCTTCAAGCAGCGAAAAAAGAATTTACAAGAGTTTCACTGGCTGAAGCTTCAATAGCTAATATTGTAAAAGAGGCAGATATACCTAGGGGAAGCTTTTATCAATACTTTGACAATAAACAGGATCTTTACTTTTATCTTTTAAATGAACATCTAAAGGAAAAAAGAGAAGAATTGATTACTAATTTACAAAAACATAACGGAGATATATTTACTGCAGTTCAGGATATGCTTCTTTCGTTATTAATAGAAATGGATGAGGAGGGCACCTATCAATTTTACCGTAATGTATTTTTAAATATGGACTATCGAACCGAAAAAGCATTTATGAATTTGATGAACTATACTGCTTTGGATAAAAAGTATGATTTAATCAAAAAATTGATCAATAGAAAAAGTTTAAATATTGACAATGAAGAGGAATTACTTCAAGTCGTTCAAATTGTTTCCTTGATTATGACAGATAATCTTATCCAAAAATTCGGTAAAGAGATGACAAATGAGGAAGTCATTCATAATTATAAAACTCAAATTAAGTTAATTAAAAGGGGTTTTGTAAGAGCATGAAAAAGTAATTACAGAAGGGAGAAAAAGTATGATTATTAAAATATACGGTTCATCTTGTGCATCAACTCGAAAATCAAGAAGGTGGTTTAATGCACACAATATTCCTTATGTATATAAAGACATTATGAGAAATCCATTATCGATAGAAGAATTCCAACATATTCTGCGGTTGACAGAAGAAGGAACGAAAGATATTATTTCAACGCGATCAAAGGCGTATAAACAGTTAAATATTAATTTAGAAACGATTCCCTTAAAAAAGCTTTATTCATTAATTCAAGAATTTCCAAGACTATTGCGTCATCCAATCATTTTTGATGAAAAAAAATTACAAATTGGTTTTGATGAACATAATATCCGTCAGTTTATTCCGAAAGAGGAACGTCAAAAATTTATTATTGACAATTTATTCAATCTGAATAACAACCCTCACATCGAAGGAATTTAATTTTTTAATGCTAAAATCTTGTAAAAAGTATATACTTTTATGAGAATTATTATAAACTTATATGTATAGAAAAAAAGGAGGAAAAGAATGGGAAAGAGAATTTTTTATTTCTTATTAACGAACGTGTTAGTTTTACTAACAATCAGTATTATTTTTACGATACTTCCAATTGGCCACTATATTGGAGCCAATGGAATTGACTACGGAGCTCTACTCGTTTTTAGTGCAGTCATTGGTTTTACCGGTTCCTTTATATCACTTCTGATTTCACGTTGGACGGCGAAAAAAATGATGGGTGTGAAAGTGATCGACCCGGATCGTCCAGAAAATGTTTATGAGGAAATGGTGGTTGAAAAAGTGTTCCGCTTATCAAGAGCTGCGGGGCTAACACATATGCCGGAGGTCGGGATTTATCATTCACCAGAAGTAAATGCATTTGCTACAGGACCTTCTAAAAAACGTTCTCTAGTAGCTGTTTCAGCAGGTTTATTGAACGAAATGGATGATGATGCAGTAGAAGGAGTCATTGCCCATGAAGTTGCCCATATCGCTAATGGGGATATGGTAACAATGACGCTTCTTCAAGGGGTGGTGAATACATTTGTCGTATTCTTATCGAGAATCGTAGCCTATATCGTTTCACAGTTTGTTCGAAGTGAAATCGCACCAATTGTTCATTTTATTGCCATCTTAGTCTTTCAAATTTTATTCTCGATCCTGGGTAGCATCGTCGTATATGCATACTCACGTCATCGCGAATTTCATGCGGATCGTGGAGGCGCAGATCTAGCAGGTCGTGATAAGATGAGACATGCTTTAGAAAGTTTAAAAGCTTATACAAATCGGGCATCAGCGGGGGAAGAAGACACTGCGGTTGCGACGATGAAAATAAATGGACAGAAAAAGTTTGTTGCACTATTTTCAACTCACCCAGATTTAGATGAAAGAATTAGACGATTAGCATAATAAAAACAATTTAATACCTCATAAAACTAGTTAGCTTATTTAACAAAAATAAATGCCCTCTATGTTAAATCGAAAATTTATCATAGAGGGCATCACGTTTCATTTTTACTTCCATTTATTAATCTGTTTATCAGCATTTACCTTTAAGGTGTTAGAGGTTGTTTCTGTAATCCAATTTTTCTGTTCTTGAAGGTCAATCATATCCTTAAATTTTTCCATATGTTTAATAGCTTTATCATTCTTCCCTGTATCTTCAAAGTGTTTTACCGCATTTAGATGTACCTCAAGAACATGAGCTGCTTGATCCTTTTTTATCCCTTCTTCCTTACGTAACTGTTCTATCAAGTCCACTAGACTATCAATTCCTCCAGGAACAATCACATCCGTTTCAATTAAGCGAGGTTCTATTTCCATAGAATTCGCATATGTTTCCGCAGAATTAACTTGATATACATGAATTTTTAAATCTTCCTCTTTTATTTTTTCTGCAGCAGCTTTATCTATGTTATTGATAGATGTGGTATAAATCGCACTATTGTATTTTTTTAATTCTTGTATGTCCTCATCCAAATTTTTTAATGCATTACCAAGAAAAGTTACCGTTGCTTCCGGATACCAGGAGTTAAATTGGTCACGAGTAACCTGGTCACTTAATACAAAAAAAGAATGGTCTAATACATTATTTTGTCTAGCAATCTCCATAATACCATCTACAAACTCTTTATTATCCCATTCCCCTTTTGAACCATCAAAGTTGATTCCAACATTATATTTGTCAGCTTCCTCTAAAGCTTCTTCAAGTGTTGGCACTTTATAATTTGTCTCCTTACCATCAGCGTTTACTACATTATGGCTTTTAATTTCTTCCAATGTTAAATCTTCTACTTTTCCAGAACCTGTTGTTGTTCGATCTATTGTCAAATCATGCATTAGTACATACTGACCATCTTTTGTTTCCTGTATATCAATTTCAACAAAACCATACCCAAGTAATCCTGCCCATTTGATTGCCTCGGCCGTATTTTCTGGAACGGCTACATGAGCACCGCGATGCGCACTTAACTCTGTTTCACCACTATGGAGCCATTCATCACTTATTTCAACTAACTCTGCTTTAACTAGATTGCTAAACCCAAAAGAGAATACAAAGACACCTAAAATAGAAAGTAGTAAAGATTTAAATTTCATCAAGATACTCCTCCCGTTTCTCATACTTCATATATTTTTGCAATCTCTTGTTAGCCTGAATTTTCGTGTGACTTTCGATAATTAGTACTAAACATAACTAATGTCTTCTCACAAGTGCCGCCATCTTTTATTTGATCATGACTAATCTATAATGAGCATCACCTCCAATAAAAATTAAAATTTAAAGATATATGATTAGTAACTTCTTCGGTGATTAAAAACTAATTATGCAAGATGGAGTTGTATATCTGTGTTTTGTAATCTTTTTATATCCGCTTCTTCAAGTTCTTTTCCAATTATTAAGTCATCAATTTTATTTATATCTGCAACGGAATGAATAGAAACTCGGCCAATTTTTGTATGATCCGCTGTCACAATTATGCGTTTAGCTGCCCTAATCATTCCTCGCTTTGCGGATACAAGGTATTCGTCGAAGTGTGTCAGACCTTTTTCATGGTGAAAAGCGGGTGTTCCGAGGAATGCTTTTTGGATATTAACTGTACTTAATGTTTCATCGGTAATCATTCCATTCAGCATATAGCTTTCATGAAAAAGAACACCCCCGGTTACAATTACTTTTATGGACTTGCAAAAGCGTAATGTTGCTGCAATGTTAATATCGTTTGTAACTACAGTTAAATTCTTTTTGTTTTTAATTGATTTAGCAATGTGTAAGGTTGTTGTTCCTGAATCTAATATAATGTTATCACCGTCTTCTATTAGTTCTGCTGCACGCTTACCAATCCTTTCCTTTTCAGCATATTGGACAGATTCCCTAACTTGAAAAGAAGGTTCAGAATGAACTTCTTCTTCCAGCATAACTCCGCCATGAGTTCGTTTCATTAATCCCTTTTTCTCTAACGTCGTTAAATCACGACGAATTGTTGCCTCATGAACCTTAAAATGTGCAGCAAGGTCGGACACAGTCGATGCATGATTTTGTTTCAAAAACTCTAACAAACCTTTTTGTCTTTCAAGTGGAAGCATTTATATCCCCCTTTTTTATTTATTATTTATTTTCTACTCTTCAGTATGATGGGCTAATACTTTTACTAAATCATTTCTTAATTTTAACCGTATTTTCGACCCTATTTCCTTCAATCCGTTTTCATAATATTGATAATCAAAAAATTTAAATGATTGATTTCCTAACTGGGCAATATATTCCACGTGAGACCCTAAGAAGGTTGCTTGAATAATTTCTACTAAAAAATTTCCTTGATCAGAAATAGACCAAAACTCGGGTTTCATAACACAGTTAACCACATCATCTTTTTGAAATAGATAATCAATTTCATTTTTCACTTGAAACACCGTTTTCTCAATAACTAATTTTATAAATTCCTCGTTAGCCTCAATTACGGATGCTTTTAATATATCCGAATCTCCGATAAAATCTGCTACAAACCTATTAACGGGATTTAGATATATTTCCTGTGGAGAACCAATTTGTTGTATTTTTCCTTCATTCATAATTACTACCTGATCGGAAATAGCCATCGCCTCTTCTTGGTCATGGGTAACATATATGCTTGTAATGCCAAGTCTACGCTGTAAATTTCGAATTTCATTCCTCATATATTGGCGCAGTTTCGTATCTAAATTAGAAAGCGGTTCGTCAAATAATAGTATTTTAGGTTCTGTAATAATCGCACGAGCAATCGCTACACGTTGCTGCTGCCCTCCCGAAAGTTGTGAAGGGCTACGATCCTTTAGCCCTTCCAGATTCATGAGAGATAATACGTTCTCGGTTTTTTCTTTCAGCTCTGCCTTGTTTACTTTTTTTATTTTTAAACCATACGATACGTTTTCGAAAACGCTTAAATGAGGAAATAGAGCATAATTTTGGAAAACCATACCTATATCACGTTTATTTGGCAATTGATTTGTTATATCTTCTCCATCAACAATTATTTTCCCGCTTGTCGGAAATTCGAAGCCTGCTAGCATACGCAATGTAGTTGTTTTGCCACAACCAGAAGGGCCTAATAGTGTTGTTAATTCTCCATGTTTAAAATGTAAAGAAATATGATCAACAGCATAAAAATCATCTTTTTTATCGCGAGATGGAAAAACCTTCACCACGTCTTCAATCTTCAGCTTCACAGTATTAGATGCCGAATAATTTGAACTCATTTACATCGACCTTTCATTTTGTTTTAACAATAAATTTAGCCCGGAGAATGCTAACCCTATAATGACGAACAAGATAACACAATAGGCTGCAGCAACACCTAGCTTACCAAAATCAACAGCTGATAATATGGCTACCGTCATCAAATTCCAACTTGCGGAAACCAAAAATATGACAGCACTTATAGAAGTCATTGCCCTGGTAAATGCATATATTGCACTGGAAAACAATGCGGATCTAATTAGCGGAAATGTTATTCTCCAAAATGTTGTAAATCCACTAGCATTAAGTGATTTTGATGCTTCCTCAAGCGATGGATCTATTTGTCTTAAAACATTTGAGCCAGCTTCAATACCTAAAGACATATATCGAAAAACTAGCACCAAAATGATAATAGCTGCTGTTCCTGTAATAGCAAATGGAGGTTTGTTAAATGATAAAAGATAACCTATACCAACCACTGTACCAGGAACCGCAAAAAGCAACATAGAACCTATTTCGATTAATTTTCTTCCGGGAAATTTTACTCTTACCGTTAAAAATGATATTACCATACCTAACAAAACCATTATTGGTGTGGCAATAAGAGCAATAATCAATGTATCTTTGACTGTGCCTAGTCCTGTATCAAATACATACCTAAAATGATCTAGAGACAGGGTGTAATCTACACCCCATAACCTGACAAAAGCACCTCCAATGATAGTTCCATAAAACAATAAGACAGTTCCTGTTATCAAAAGGCAGATGATAAATAATGGTACAACCACTTTTTTCTCTCTAATGATTGTTGAGCCTTGAGAAGCCTTTCCCGTAATGGTAGTGTATGACTTTTTATTGACCCAAAACCTTTGAACTAGATAAGCAGTTAATACAGGGAGCAACATAGAAACAGCCAATAGGGAACCTGTTCTTAAATCATTTCTGCCCGTAATTGTCATATAAGCTTCCGTAGCTAGAGTCGTAAAATCGCCACCTATAATCATAGGGTTTCCGAAGTCCTCAAGCGATTTAATAAATACTAAAAGTAATGAGCTGAAAATACCAGGTATAGCCAAAGGTAAAGTAATCGTACTAAATACTTTCCATCTGGAAGCTCCTAAATTAAAAGCGGAATCTTCCAAGGAAGCATCCATTGATTCAAGCACACCTTTTAAATTAAGGTACGCAATAGGGGAATAGGACATAGCCTGTATAATTAACAGGCTTTTAAAACCATACACATCAGTGCTTTGCATCCCGAATACTTCTCTAGAGATTAAACCGGAACTTCCAAAAAGTAGAATCATAGCTAATGCTAAAACGAAAGGTGGAGAAACAACAGGAAACACAGCAACAAAATTAAAAAACTTCCGTCCGAACATGCGTGTTCTTGCTACTGAATAAGCAAATACAAAACCTATTAAGGTGCTAATTACAGCCGATGAAACCCCTAGTTTAAGGCTATTCCATACAGTTTGGTAAATACGAGGCTTATCAAAAAGCTTCTGAACTGCATGTAAATCCAGTCCCTGCTCACCGACAAAAATAGTTTTAAAAATATTAAAGATAGGATAAACAGAAAATAGAAGCAGAGATAGTAACACTACAATAACTAACACAAATAAATGTGGGTTCTTTACTATTGTTTTCAATTTACTTTTTAGCGTATTTTTATTTAAACTTGAATAAGACAATGTAATAATGCCCCCATGTCAATAGATTAGTATTCAAGGATTCATCAATCAAATAGTTGTAAAGTCCCCCTTGTTGAAAGTAAGAAGGGCTTCACCGTGCCTAGCTCGTTGAGTGAAACCAATTCAGAAAAAAGTCGGTTAATCATCACTGGCCGCATCTTCTGATTCAATTTCCCGCTCAAATTTATCAATAACCTCGTCCCGATGTTCACTAGACCAAAGATTATCGGTATCCGCTACATTTAATTCGCTCAAATCAGGTGCACCTTCCGGTATTTTAGCATTCGGTATAACTGGTAGATGGTAATAGCCTGTGTCTGCATATACATTTTGTCCTTCGTCACTATTTATCCAACGCATAAATTCATTTGCATTTTCTTTTTCTTCTTCCGGTCCACCTTTTATTTTAGCTGCTCCTTCAACAGCCACCGACACTCCATCCTCTGGGTAAGTGATCTTAATAGGATAACCTTCCTCTATAAGGGGTAACAAGTCTTGGGCAAATGCAAGCCCGGTGCCAACTTCACCTTGCCCAATAAACTGTGCGTTTGCTGAACCACCTTTCGTCCATTGTTTCACATTTTTATTAAACTTTTTTAAATAGTTTAATGCTTCATCTTCCCCCATTACTTGAAATAAAGTAGATACAAATTGATATCCTGTTCCTGATGCTCCCGGGTGAGCTAACATAATATTGTTTTTAAATTCCGGCTTTAATAAATCATCCCAACTTGTTGGAGCTTCAACATTGTTCTCTTCCAGCCATTTTTCATTGGATGCAAACGCTATAGGCCCTTGATATATTGGTAGCCAGCTAGCATCTTCCACCATGATGCTTTCATCAATTTCATCAAGATTCTCTAGAGAGTCGGGATCATACTTTTCTAGAAGTCCCTCTTTATCTGCTTCAATGAAACTATCTGAAGGCCCAGCAAACCATATACTCGCATCACTGCGTCCACCTTCACTTTTTAGTTTTGATAAAATTTCTCCAGTACTAAGCCGAGTATAATTTACTTTGATTCCAGTATCTTCCTCAAACTTTTTCAAATATGCATTTGCGTTCTCTTCAGGCATTGGAGTGTATAATGTTAAAGTACCTTTACTTCCGCTTGATGCTTCATCATCACTACAGGCGACTAAAAGTAATACACAAATGATTGAAATAAAGGTAAAAAATTTTTTCAAGTTCATTTCCATTTCCTCCTTATTATTTAAAAATATTTATTTTTATCCATATGCCGAAACAACTTTAAATACTATCACTACTTAATAACAATAGTTCCTCTAATTACTCTAAAACAAAATTTCATGTTAATTAGTCCCATTTGAAAGAAAGATAAGTCTTTTTCCAATCCTTACTTTTCACAGCTTTATGCATAGCCTTTTCCAAATCTTGCACATTTCGAATTACTTCATTCTGATTTGGTATCAGCTTCCCCAATGTACGCTGAAACGCTTTGTTTTGAAATTCATTCATCAGAGTTTTAAAATCTTCATCAGTACTTCTAGAGCTGCCGTAAACTGTCAATCCTTTCTCTAAAATATCTCTTGTATTAAGAAGGACATGTTCCTCAGATACGCCCAATAAAGTAATTTTTCCTTGCGGCTCTATTAAATCGATTGCCTGGTTAATAGCATCTTTACTAAACGTTCCTCCTGTACATTCAATTACTGAAACAACATTTGCCTCCTCTCTAAAATTGAAGTCGTGCACAAGATGTGTCGTTGCAAAATCAAAATTTGCCAACCTGTCGCTAATCGCACCAAAGACTAACAAATTTTCCTTTGATATATCAAACACATGATGTAATGTTGCTGCAGTCAAATATCCGACCGGGCCATCTCCAAAAACAGCTACTTTACCCTCACGAAAGTAATCGCTTACATAATTTGCTGCCTGTAATGACACAGAAGTCAGTTCGGCCAAAACAGCTATTTCATCTGGTACATCATCGGGTACTGGGATTACATTTTCTGTTGGCAGCACTAAACACTGTTGTCCTATCCCATCATAACCACTTCCTAGAAAAAAACTATCCGGCAAATAATTATCTTTCACAATCCGCCTATAAGAAGGGGATTCTTCATTTATTAAGGGGGCTTTCAATCGCCTTGCAGGTATATTAGGAACAATAACAACACGTTGCCCTTTAAAAAAGGACTCATCTTTCGACTTTACTACACGGCCAATTCCTTCATGAAACAGAGCCATAGGAAGTTTCTTTTGCAAGGCTTCTTTTCTTCTTTGACCAGTATAATAACGAATGTCTGCATGGCATATACTTGCTAAAATTGGTTGCACTACAACTTGATTATGATCAATTGTATGTTTGAGTATAACTTCTTCAAATTTTTCGGGTTCAATCAACCGATAAGCTTTTGAATACACAATATCTTCACTTTCCATCTTACCGCCCTCACTTATGTTCGTTTGTGTTCATTTATGTTCATTTTAGTTCCAATCCAATTGTTTGTCAATACTAAATATTCAGAATGGGCAGATACAAGCAATTATTCCAAAAATATTAAATCCCTATCCAGCGAATTTTATAACATCACTTATGGAGCAATACAATCCGACGGTCTTTTGTTCGAGTAAATTATATGCCTCTAATAAGAAAAAGGGTAAAATAAGAGTAGGTGTTTATGTTGCAGGAGCTGTTTTTAATGCAGCAATTTGAGGTGTAGTCGGTGGGGGCGTAAGTGCGATTAAAAGTTATATAAAAAAGAAAGGAAAGAAAGTAGTTACACAGACACAAGCTAAGAAACTAAAATTTAAACAGGTTAGAGGGGTTGCTATAGCAACTGTTGTTGGTGTATGTTAGGTTTTGCTTTAGACTATGCCGATATTGGTGTGGCTATTGCTAAATTTATTGATTCTAAAGATTGGTATAGAAAAAATGGATGGATTGATATAACAAAATGACATATTTAAGATACTTATTATATTTTATTATTACTAGTGTAGCATTTTACTATGTATCAACTTTAATAACATAAAAAAAAGTTTGTCTGGAATATTAATAGGTTTTTAATAATGTTTATAATTGTTTTCCCAATAATGCATTTGGAATTTATAAAGATTCAAAAAAACAAAAACACCTAAATTGATGAAATCCCAAATTAGACTATTTGACGTTAACTTTTGAGGATCAGTGAAAAAATGAATTCAATGAATTTGGGATATAATTATGTACAACTATTATCATTCTTCTAATGGTTATCCAAGCCATTAGGTGACATTGGATGTAGAGATTGGGGGAGTCGTGTGAAAGCGTCGATCACGCTGAGTTTAACTAAAAAAAACTTTCCTTTTAGAACTAAAAAGGGAGTTTTCTCACTGTCCGTGAATTATATTAAATAAATTTTAAAAGACATGCTTTAGAAAGTTTAAAAGCTTATGCAAATCGGGCATCAGCGGGGGAAGAAGACACTGCGGTTGCGACGATGAAAATAAATGGACAGAAAAAGTTTGTTGCACTATTTTCAACTCACCCAGATTTAGATGAAAGAATTAGACGATTAGCATAATAAAAACACAACAGTTCATAGAAGTGTGATATGCTCCCAATATAGTGGACAGAGAAATAATAAAAATTCTCTACTACTATAAAGGGAGCATTTATTATGTCTAAAAGAATGACTAAGCATACGCTAGATGAAAGAATTCAAGCAGTATTAAGTGTAATCGAGGATAAGAAGCCAGTAAGTACTATTGCAAGAGAATATGGGGTTAACCAAACTACGATTCAAACTTGGGTTCGTAAATATGAAGCAGATGGGGCTGACGGTCTGAAAGAAACAAAGGGTTGGAAAAAGTATTCTCAGGAATTAAAAACGGAAGCAGTCGAGTACTACCTGAATGGAAAAGGTGGTCTAAAACCAACTTGCAAAAAATTTAATATCTCAGACCCTTCTGTTTTACGTCGGTGGATAAAGCATTATACTAGTGGAAAGGGAAATAAATCTACTGGTAAAGGAAGAAGTACTTTGAAGAATGGGCGTAAAACAACATTTAAAGAACGTATTGAAATTGTACAATATACTGTTGCACATGATTTTGATTACCAACAGGCTGCAGATAATTATCAAGTTTCCTACCAACAAGTCTATAGTTGGGTTCGCAAATATCAACAGGATGGGGAACAAGCTCTTCAAGACCGGCGTGGAAAATCATTGGAGTCAAAGCCTGATCTCACTGAGGAAGAGAAGTTACAACTCCATATTAAGAAGTTGGAACACCGTAATCAATACCTGGAAGCGGAGAATGGGCTTTTAAAAAAGTTAAAGGAAATCGAAAGGGGGGAAAGACGGCTCGATTAGGCGAAAAACTAAATGAGTTCCAAGCTATTCGTGATTATCATGAAGAGACTGGGGTGCCAATTCTATTACTCTGTCAAATATTACATGTGTCACGTTCAGGATTTTATAAATGGTTGAAGCATACACCGACTGAACAACAAAAAGAAAATGATTGGTTGATGGATAAAATTCAAGATATATTCAAAGAGTTTAATAGTATCTATGGATATCGACGAATAACCATGGTAATCAATCGTCGGTATAAGAAAACGTATGACCCTAAACGAATTCGACGCCTTATGATTCGATTAGGTTTGAAGTCTTTTATTCGGCGCTCAAATGGTTATTCTACGAAAACAAGCTATGTCAACATTGAAGAGAATATTTTAAATCGAGAGTTTACGGCTGATAAACCAAATGAGAAATGGGTTACTGATATCACCCATCTTCAATATGGGGGTAGTCAGAAAGCTTATTTAAGTGCAATTAAAGATCTTTATGATGGCTCTATTATTGCTTACAAGGTTAGCCACTATAATGACAATCCAATCGTTATGGAAACCATAAAAGCAGCCCTTGAAGCTAATCCTGATGCGTCTCCTTTAATTCATAGTGATCGTGGTTCACAGTATACTTCGAGGGAATACCGTCAAATTACTACAGAAGCCGGTATGACACGCAGCATGTCACGTGTTGGCAATTGTATTGATAATGCACCTATTGAAAGCTTCTTTGGTCATTTTAAATGTGAAAGTTATGACTTGAAACATTACAAGACGTTTGAAGAATTAAAGAGGGATATTGATCAATATATCAAATTTTATAACGAGGAAAGATACCAAGAGAAACTAAACAGCCTAGCACCGTTAGAATATCGGTACCAGGCTGCAGCATAGATTTTTTGTTTTTTCACTGTCTACTTGACAGAGCGCAGTTCAATTTCATCAATCATGAATTTATTTTACTTTTATATTTAATTCCTCTTTTATGTTGTCGTATTCTCGGTAAAAATGCTTTTTATTTGGTTTTAATACTAAGATTGAATAAATAATAGATAAAAGCAACATGACAAGTGCCAAAGTGACAATCGTAATTCGTAAAGAAACAAGGTCTGATACAAACCCAATTCCAAGAACAAAGATTACTTGAATAGCACTTTGGACTAACTGATATATGCTTGTGACTCTCCCCATTACTTTAACTGGTACGTTATTTTGATAAAAAGTCATGATTCCCGCACTTAAGAACACGTTAAAGAAACCTAAGATTACAAACCCGACAACAATTGACGAAAAAGACCATGAAAATGCATAAATCACATAACCTATTGTCATCATTATTAAACCAATGGTAATCATATATCTGATTGAAAATCTATTCGAAAAAACCGACAGTAAAGCGGCGCCAACAACAGAACCAAAACCCGTTATGCTAATTAGGGTCTACTGAATAAATTGAAAATCCTTGTAAATAAAAGGTTTGTGCTTATTTTGTTCGAAATGAAGTGC
>NZ_JBPPZG010000023.1:18320-30062 GCF_051918545.1 Pseudogracilibacillus amylolyticus (SeqCode)
CATTTTCAGAAGAAAATAATTTCCCATCCAACAGTTAAAAAGTTGTTGTTTCTAAAAATCAGATGTTCAGTAGACCCTAATTAACAAACTGTAATCAAGTTCAGATAGGCCGATTACTTTTTGCGTAAAAACAACCTCTTGTGTATCCATGGCAAAAGAAAAAATCATGATCATAATAAAACCAAGATAAATAAACGATACATATTTATTGTTGTTCATGAACTCACGAACAACCGTAAAGTCACGAATTACTTGAGAAATTGTCAATTTAGGAATGGTCTCTTTATCAATGCTTTCTTTTTCAGGAAGAAATAATAATAAAATTGCTGAGGTCACAAAAAACATTGCATTAAGCCATAATGTTGTTTCAATTGATGTTAATAATATAAGTGAACCACCAACGGCAGGTCCAATAATAAATGCTCCAGAACTTGTAAACGACCGGATTGAGTTGAAGCGCTTTCTTTTTTCTTTCGGAACGATAATTGTAACATATGTCATTGATGAAGGATTAAAAAAGGCATTTGCCACACTTAAAACTACAAGAATCCCATAGATTACCACCATGTTTGGTGCGAGTGGAATCATACTGATGAACACGGCTCTAATTAAGTACGTTACCATCATTACACTTCGCTTGCTTCGATAATCAATAAAACTACCTGTCCAGAGCTTCGTTACAATATTCGTTAGTGGAGCGATGATCCAAAGTCCCGCAACTGCTGCTGCAGAACCAGTAAGCTGATAAACGTTTATATTTATCGCTACTAAGTAGATAAAATCTCCTATATTTGAAATTCCAATCGATGTCAACAATAATGTAGGATGTTTCCAGCCCTGCAGGTTTTTTATCATAAACAAGCCTCCCTTTATTGAGACATTAGGAATATCACACCGCCAGCTTTAAAAAGCTTACGGACCAAATTCAATCAATCCCGAAAACAGCATAAAAATGATAATGACCCAATAAATAAAGAAAGATGATGAAAGAATTAAAGCGATGATCGGCAGTACATTCTTCTCCGTTTTCTTACAATCCCTACGATAGAAAGTGCGATACCAACCGCAGTAAGCACAAATGTAATATAGTCGCCATACAGATTGCCGATATTTGCAATTCGTGTTGGCGTTATAAAAACGATAAAAAAACAAACGATCCCAATAAAAAGTGCAAGATAGCTGATTATGCCGTGTTTCTGCTCATTTACTGATTTACTTACCATCAAAGTCATCCCCTCTTCTGACCATTAAAAACGATGTTAAAAAAATCATTTTTATGTATTCTGCCTGTTCCGTTTTAACTCATAAAGATGATATACACAATGAAAAAGACGATAGCCACTAGTAAAATAAATGGGACAACACAGCCTATCCCTCTATCATTTCTTTGCTCATAGTCTTCCATTCTTGCTTTTTTCTCACCCAGCAATTGATCATACTCTTCATCATCCGGTAAATAAAATGCTTCGACATGCATATTGCACGCCTCACAAATCCACTCTCCTCCACAGCCGAATTCATCTTCATGGATATACTTTTTTTTCGACTTGTGGCCGCATAATGGGCAATAGATAACACGGTTTTCACTTCTATTTATTTCATCCACTAGTAATCATCCTCTTTCCATTCCCACAGCATGAAAATCACTTGATTCCGACTAACCGATCCTAAGTTTCCAGCAAATTCTCCGACCCCAATAAAAGTTATTTACACCATTATAGGAATTGCCAAATGTTTTATTGTTTGGAAGCCATTATAATACTGCAAAAACTGTTGAAATACCCTGTTTTTAACACGTTTACTTACTTCCTAGTAAAATATATTTAGAAAAATAATGGAAAGCTAGCTCTATTAAATCGATAATAACATTTGTCTACCTGCCATACCAGTTTATATGACAGATAATTTTATCTATACTAGTAATATCCACTTTTGCATTACAAAAATTTTGTTATTTATACGTAAGTTCAAGCCAATTTTCTTTCTCTACTGTAGCGATCGGTCAGATACATATTTCTTCCAGCTTCCTTATTAATAAAATTTTCCCCTTTTTTTAGATTTGCAAATAATTACTAAAATTCTTCCTTCAAGTTCTCTACTACTGCATAATCTCTTCTAATATATAGCAGAGTTTCACTATTAATCTTTCTTCTCACTTGGAAAAATTGTGTACGACCAATTAACAATCGTATCGATTAGATAGATTAACAACCAAATTTGTACAATATTTGTTATCAATTCATTTGTAAATGGTTGTGGTTCGATTAATTCATCCTTATACCAGTCTAAGTTTGTTAAAAAGTAATAAAAAGAATACTGCTCATTTCCGTAATATTGCCAAAACATTACGATAGCAATTGCAAACACAATAGTATGTAGATAAAACCATAACCGAGCATTTTTTGCGATTACTTTAGGGTCTTTTAAGTGAGCCATAATCTGTCTCTCTTTCTCGGTTAAGAGATCGATTCCTTTCCACTTTCCAATTTTATCTTTTACGTAACGATCCATTTTCATAAAATCACTAATTCCGAATGTTCCAGCATACACAATAAAAATAACGATTACGATCTGAAAAGTTGTAAATTCTCCTGTATGTTTATAAACAACAAAAGCAAGGAGAGCCTCTAATATTATTGCCGCAATGAATAATCCTAAAAAAGCATAACTGACGCGAATGTTTGTAAAAAGATAACGGACGACTACAAACAGAAACAAAAATAGTAAGGAACTGACTTCTAATGTAATAAAAATCGCCCAATGATTATCCAATAATAATTGCATGATTACCCCTTTCCTTTCCATTCAACTCATTTATCTATTAACTTTTATTAAAGAGAAGATAGTGTAATCGAAGTCATCCCTCTTATCACTATTCCTGTTCACTATTTTCAATAAAAATTTCCCAAGCTCTTTCAAAAAAATCAAGCAAATCTTGTTCAATTGGATAAAAACCAACTTTCTGTGATTTTTCCGGAGATTTGCGAACTTCCCATACCTTATCAAAAAAACTTTCATTATCCCCAAATGTTTCAATTGTTTTTTCATGAATCCGACGTATGATACGTTGTATTTCGGGTGCACCAGAACCTTTATCCATATGTTGCTTTAATTGGCCGATCAAAGCGATCCATTCTAATGTATCTGGATCATTTCGATTCATGTTTGGAAGGAGATCAAGTAATTCACTTTCTTGTGCATGAAAGTATTGCTCCCTGTACAATTTTCTCTTTTCAGTATCTTGTTTATATAATTGAATTAACTTATTTAAATAGACTAAGTCAATTTTCCCATCTATTGTTAAGCCATTTTTCAATCCTTTTAACGTACTTTCTATTTCTAAAATTTTTTCTTTTTCTTTCATTATGTAATTTAACTGACTCTCTAATCCTTGTGCCCAATCCCAGTTTTCATCAGACAACATGTCATTTATTTCCTTTAAATTAAAACCTAATGTTTTTAAAAACTGAATCTCCTGTAATTTTTTTAATTCTTTTTCCCCGTATAATCGATGTCCTCCTTCCGTCTTTCCAGCAGGAGGTAACAAATTAATTTCATCATAATAACGCAGCGTTCTAACAGAAATTCCAGTCTGTTTCGTAACTTCTTTTATTGAAATCATCATTTCTCACCTCCAACATACTTGTTAACTAGATTATACAAGATTACGTTACGTCACTTTCAAGGTGTTTTTTAATTTTCTCATTTTCTTCCCCTATTACTCAAAAAAATCTCGCATGGAACGAGATCCCTATGAGATAGTGCCAGTAAATCTTTTTTTACCTAATGACTATTCTTTTTTCGCCTCCAAATAAAGACATTCATTTCCTTCTGCCGTTTTGCAGTGCTTAATTTGTTCATTTCTTCTTTCGTCAATTTTAATGTATATCCATAAGAAACTATTTTTCAATGTTTTCCAATTCGCGCTGCATTTTCAGCGATCTCACTAGTTATCTTTGCAAAATAATTTCCTTTTAATGCATTCTGAAAATATACACGTGCTATACACCTTCACTGATTCTTTACTATATCCATCCTTCTAGAAAATCGTCTTAACATAACTTCTTTTATGTAGCAAATTAACGTAGACGAATATACATTTAAGTTTAATTATTTTACAAACGTACTAAAATGCTTTAGGATTGAAAATTGTGGAATGAAGCAATGATGTTAAAAGCTTCATTCCATTATTTATTTTTAACAAGGTTTCCTCCTGTAAGGATAATCAAAAATTATCAGTCTAGATGGAGATAATAAGTTAAAAAATAGTAGCAGCGTAGTAAGTCAAAATTATTGGAGGAATATCGGAATGGAAAGTTCGAAGGGAAAGAAAGTCTCGTTAGATTTCGCATCATTTATTTTAAGTGGTAGTGCCTTACTACTATTTGTATTCATTGCACTTATCAATGCCGACTTTGTTGCAGACACAGTCGAATATTTATTTGGATTATCAGCGACTTATTTTGGCCTCATTTATCAAGTTGTTTTATTAGGAACATTTATAATTGCGATCGTTTTAGCGTTTTCAAAATATGGAAAAATACGCTTAGGTAACCTCGATCAACCAGAACTAAGCACATTCAAATGGATTGCAATTATTATGTGTACATTGTTAGCAGGTGGAGGGGTATTTTGGGCGGCTGCAGAGCCATTAAGTCACTTTATATCCGTACCACCGCATTTTTCGGGAATTACCAAGGCAACACCAGAGGCAGTCGCTCCAGCACTAGCAATTAGTTTCGTGGATTGGGGTTTCCTCTCATGGGCAATTCTAGGAACTTTAGGAACTATTGTATTAATGTACGCCCATTACCATAAAGGCATGCCCCTTAAACCAAGGGCATTACTATATCCTATATTTGGAGAAAAAATAATGAAAAACAGCATATTCGGAACAATTGTTGATTCCTTCTCCATTATTGCTGTTGCTGCTGGAACTATTGGACCAATAGGTTTCTTAGGATTACAAGCAGGATATGGCTTAAGTACTTTAACAGGTATACCTAATACGCTTAGCGTCCATATCACGATTATTATTTTATTAGTAATCGGTGCAGCAATTTCCGCTGTTACAGGCGTTCATAAAGGAATTCAATGGTTAAGCAGTTTCAATGTCATCTTAGCAATCGGATTAATCATAGGTGTCTTATTGCTAGGGCCGGGGTTATTTATCTTTAATAATTACTTTGAAGCTTTTGGTTTGTATTTAAATCATTTTATTTCTTTCAACACATATCGTGGGGATGAAGCATGGCTTGGATTATGGACAGTATTTTTCTTTGCATGGTTTATTGGCTATGGTCCGATGATGGCCGTGTTTGCAAGCCGGATATCAAGAGGACGGACAATCCGGGAACTCGTCCTGGCAGTCGCAGTCATCGCTCCTGTTGTGACAACTTTTTGGTTTACTGTCGTAGGCGGGACAGGTATTTTCCAAGAATTAAAGCTACCCGGTTCTGTTTCAGTGGCATTAGATGAGGCCGGACCCCCAGCAGCAATGATGGCAATTACAGAGCAGTTACCATTTGGGACAATATTCGGGTTCTTGTTTTTATTTGCCACGATTATTTTCGTATTAACTACGACAGATTCAATGTCACTGACAATTTCCATGGCAATATCTGGAGATGGAAACCCTCCTCGGTGGTTAAGAGCATTTTATGCATTAGTAATGGGGTTAGTTGCTATCGTATTAGTTTCTATTGGTGAAGGTAGTGTTAATGCGTTACAATCATTTATCGTTGTCACTGCTGTCCCTGTAGTCTTATTGCTATTAACAACCTTTTGGACCGCACCAAGAGCTTGTAAAGATATGTATGCAACTCAGGAAAACAAATCAGTTTAAAGGAAAAATCAAACCAGTATTTTCTTCCACCCAAGAAGGAAATGCTGGTTTTTTTACAACTTATAATGTGGGCAGTTGTAAATCTTATGGTTTGAATATTTTTTCCGCTATTATCGTTGGTCTTTCAACCGATTACGGATTTTTACTTAACCTTCAACATGTACCAAAGCTAACAACCCTACTGATAATGTTAATTTCCAGCATTGAATCTTCATCAAGTAACGAATTTCCGACCATTCCGATTTCGCATATGCGGAAAAAACAAATCGTTTCCTCTCGATACATTAACACACCACTTCTAATAATTGTCAACCCAAAAAGAAAATTCAAAAAAATTCCACACCTCACCCAACTTCCATGATAAAATATGAATAATGAGAATTTTCTCTGAGAGGTGACGCGCCCAATGAGAGCGTATACATATTATAAAAATGCTTTAAAAAATATTCCAAAGCCTTGTCTATTTTTAGATAACGATATGTTTCGTACCAATATACGAAATATTCTAAGCGCAAGCAACAATAAAAACATCCGCATCGCTAGTAAATCGATCCGCAGTGTGCCGGTACTCAAAGAAATCCTTAACGCTTCATCAACATTTCAAGGAATCATGTGCTATGCAGCTGATGAAGCAATCTATTTAAACGACAATGGCTTGGACGATTTGCTTATAGCTTATCCTGTCTGGAACACCAAGTATTTAAAAGCAATTGCAAGTCGAGTCATGAACAAACAGACCATAACCGTGATGGTTGATTCCATTGAACATATCGAGCATCTTGAGATGGTTGCTGCAGAAAACAATCATCAGTTCCTCGTCTGCCTAGATATCGATCTCTCGAGCGAATATCCCGGTTTACATTTTGGCGTCCATCGATCACCTGTAAAAACAGTTTCCCATGCTGTTGCCCTCATCAATCGGATTGAAGACTCACCCTACATGAAACTTGATGGCATCATGGGTTACGAAGCTCAAATTGCAGGCGTAACCGACAATAACCCAAAACAGCGAATGAAAAACATGGTCGTACGCTTCCTCAAAAACCACTCATCAAAAGCTTTAAAGAAAAAACGCCAGGAGATCATTGACATCATTCACGAAAAACAAATCGATCTCCGCTTTATCAATGGTGGAGGTACTGGGAGCTTGCACCAGACAACGAAAGAGAATGTCACAGAAATCACAGTCGGTTCCGGATTTTTCAACTCCCGCCTGTTTGATTTTTATAGAGATTATTCCAATCTACCAGCACTTGCCTATGCAATTGAGATCACCCGGATACCGAAAAAACATATATATACCTGTGCCGGCGGTGGCTACATTGCCTCCGGGGCAATGGGCAAAGACCGAATGCCTCACATATACCTGCCAGAAGGAGCGTGCCTCACCGCTAACGAAGGCGCGGGTGAAGTCCAGACTCCCATTTATTATGATGGAGACATCCCGCTAAAACACGGTGATCCAATTTTTCTTCGTCACAGTAAAGCAGGGGAATTATGCGAGCATTTTCATCATATTCATTTAATAAAAGACGGAAAAATTATAGACACTTACAAAACATATCGAGGTGATTATCAATGTTTCCTTTAAAGAAGAAAAAGAAATGGAAAAACTGGTCAGAATCTTTCTTAAATGAGCCACAAAATATTCTTTATCCAAAATGCATTGAAGACATTCAAAATATTGTCAACTCATGCCGACGTGAAGGGAAAAAAATCCGCGTCATCGGAGCTGGCCATTCGTTCGTCCCTATTGCAGCCACAGAAGGGGTACTTCTGTCTTTGGATAATTTAAAAGGGATCGATCAAATCAACCGCAAGAAAAAACGAGTTACAGTCTGGGCTGGAACGACACTAAAAGATCTCGGACTTCTTTTACACGAACAAGGATATGCAATGGAGAACCTTGGAGATATCAACTCACAAACAATCGCTGGATCGATTAGTACGGGGACGCATGGATCAGGAATAAACTACGGTAGTCTATCAACACAAATCACCGAATTAACCATCGTCACGGCAGACGGACAAATATTGACTGTATCCGAAAATGAAAACAACCATTTGTTTGACGCTGCCCGCCTATCTCTTGGTATGCTTGGAATTATCGTCAAAGTGGAAATCCAAGTCATCGACTCTCATCAACTGGTTAGCGAAAGCCGCCGTGCTTCAACGGATGAAATATTGCCAAACTTACATACCTTAACAACCACCAATCGTCATTTCGAGTTTTTTTGGTTTCCGTACACGAGCACTTATCAAATTAAAACATTAAATTCACCGGGAGATAAAGACGTTACAAAACTAAAAGGAAATAGCACCTTCAATAACATGATCCTTGAAAACGGTGCACTTTGGGCATTGTCCGAATTGAGTAAAAACCAGCCAAAAATGAGCAAATTCATTAGTAAGGTCATTGCCCTAGGAGTTCCGACTGGAAAAGCAATAGGTAATAGCTTTGACATGTACGCTACTCCACGACTGGTAAAATTCAATGAAATGGAATACAGTGTTCCTGCCGACAAGATGGCGACCGTTCTGCAAGACATTGATTATGTGATCCGTAAAAATAAATTTAAAGTTCACTTCCCGATTGAATGCCGATACGTTCAAGCAGATAATCTATGGCTAAGCCCTTCTTATCAACGAGATTCCGCCTATATCGCCATTCATATGTATAAAGGAATGGAGTACGAATCATATTTCGCCGCGATTGAAGAAGTGTTCCTCCATTATGATGGCCGGCCACACTGGGGGAAAATGCATACACTAACCGCACAAGGCCTTCAAGAGATGTATCCAAAATTCAACGATTTCCTAGAACTTAGAAAACAGATGGATCCTGAGGACATACTGCTAAATCGTTATTTGAAAGGATTATTTTATGAGGAGGAGTATTGCAAAATTCCGGCCAGTAAGTAGCTTTCTATAATTTGATAAAATATCATAAAACAGATTCATTAAATCCTTCTCACTTTCATCAAAGGATCTTTACGCATATGGATAACAAACTTTTCATTATTTGTATGATAAACCATCATTCCCTCTTTTGCACTGAAAAATTCCTTATTTGCGTTTTCATCCTTAATTGGACGTACTGGGGCGACTTCATCGACTATCTTCTTATCACCTTCATAATGATAATTTAAAATTGAAACTAAAAGAAACTGATTAGGATATAGTTCACGAGCCTCTTTCCATTTCATTTTGCACCCACCTTATCTTTATTATTAATAAGAATAAATAGCATTATCAAATATAGATGACTAAGTGCAGATAAACCTCAAATTATTCAATATTAGCGCCTATTGCGAATCGCAACTCAATCTAGTTAAGAAAATCAATTGCTTTTTTGTTTTGCCAAAAACAAACCTATTTTAAGTAACGAATACAATCCAAATATAATCATTAATGTTCTTGATATAACATATCCATCAATAGCTAAATCATAGCCACCTGGGATTAGTATGCTTGGATTAATAATTATAAAAGCTGTAATTAACAATGATACTGCAATCAATATATAAGCAATGATAGATTTATTACTCACAGCCGTTCCCCCCTTGCTTTACCTCTATTCGTCTTTTATGAACCATCGTTCTATAATTGTGCTGAAAGCTTAATGTTTATTTTATGAATTATATCCAAAAGAAAGTGCAAAAACCAATGCAAATAATGATGAAACAATAATGATCATACAAATTATAGTAATTATTACAGTTAAGCTTTTAGGTATATCAGGGAAATAATCAAGTCCCTATCAAATCGCTAACCAGGTGATTAGTTAATAAATTGCAACAACGAAACCATATTCCGACTAGTTAACCACAGAGCTATACATAACAGAAAGAATATAATTTATTGTGACAACTGTTTTTTCTTAAGGTTCTTGAAACCCAAATAAAGCAATAAAACAAAAAACCCCAAAATAAATTATCATCAAAAAGTGTAAAAAAACTAATGTTTTTCGAGTAGATCCTTTTACGCTTAAACAAGCACTTATAATACCAAAAACATTTATAAAGATTGGTGCAAACATACTTATTCTGTAAAAATATTCAACGAAAGCAATTTTCCAATCTTGAAAGAGATACATAATCATAAAGAATGAAAGTGAGAAACAAATAATTGAAAAAACAGTAAAAAATGCCCTCAATGTATTAACACCTTTTTGTTGTAAATTTTATAAGCAAAAATATCCAAATAATAACCCTATTCCAGACCCCCAACTAATTGTTGATAGTAAGGGAAACTGGAAAAACATGCTAAGAAGTACAGCAACAATACAACCAGTCATCTTTCCAAGTAGTATTAAACTAATTAAAAAATTTGAGATCTTTTGTTTTCTTACCCAAGGTGCCTTGCTTATATTTATGGTTCATGCTTATAACTACAAATACTGCAATCCCAGATCAAATAAAATTATGTATTGCCAAACACTCTAAATAATATTTGAATTTATCATCATCTAAATCCCCAATTTCCATATTATTTAAACCTATTAATGCAATAAGATAAGTATTTAGATATTCAGATAATCCATAAACTTTAAAATTACTTACATTTAAGTTATCATTTGATTCTAATACAACAGATATTCTGTATCCTTTGTTATGTTCATCTATTAATGTATTATAAGTTATTTCTTCGTCCTTAATATTATAAACCATGTTATCTATTCTGTTACTTGAATTTATTAGTTGTTCTTCTTTATTAACCACTTGGTTTAGTATTTCAGGATTAGTTATAGTGAAAAGCTTATATATCTTATCTTCATCAATCTCATCATCATTTTTATAATCCTCAGGATGAATACTAAATAAAGGGATTTCAATAGCACAAAATTTTTTCATTAATAAATTTTCTACGAATACTTTGCTTGTTGTTCTTAACTTTTGCTTTTTAAAACTTTTATATAATTTTTCAAAATTCATTATATTTTCACACTCCTAAGAGATTTTAAATACATTGTGCCTTACCATTCTAAGGATTGACTTTTAACAAGTTTGTAAGTTTTGGTTTATAATTCGACTTCTCAAATCGAAGTTTCTGATATTTTGTTAATATCGTTTATTTATGACGACCTTCCTTCAGTACACAGGAGAAAAATTACCGCCTACAGTTTCCCCAAGTGACCATACAAAATGAAAAAGTTTCGAAGGTATCCGTTCTGTGGCTGCAAAAAAATTTAAAGTAGGAATCCGAAGAAAACATCCCGATTGTTAATGCATATTTAATGATTTTATTACCCTATATTTTTACTGGACTGTTCATATATATACTTCTTATATTAAAAAACTATTTAAAAATTACCTATTAAATTCTATTGGACGTATTGAAGAGGCCATTCAACAAGCCAATTATTCATAGCTAATGTTTACCCTTGTATATATTTTTTGCGTGTAGGATGACTTGCAAAATGCTGGGGTGGAAGAGATACCACTTAGTTTTCAATGCTTATGGTTTAATCTATTCTCTAAGTCAAAAGGTATGTGGAGTATTATTCGACCCTGCTTTTCTATCCATTTTATTTGTGTCCTAAACTATGTATATATTTCAAAGATATTTAAGGGAAATTTAGTATCAAAAAAAGCCTTATAAACTTATCCCATTAAAAGTGGGCAAAATTTGTAAAATGAAAACAAGAGGGCGTTCACCCTCTTTAAACAAAAATAGCTGAAATCCAGCTCCTTAATTTTAACTTTTACCTATTTTTCTTCTGCTGCTACCGCTCAAGATTGAGGAATAACATAAATAAATAAATTAACTCTAATTTCTATCTCCATTATCGGTATATTCACGCACCTGATCTCCCTCTTTTAAAGGATCAATTGTATGCTTGAACCCATATCCTTGGGAAATCGTTACTAATGTCAACAACAAAGTAACCACAGTTA
>NZ_JBPPZG010000024.1:0-1563 GCF_051918545.1 Pseudogracilibacillus amylolyticus (SeqCode)
ATAATTCCCCCTAGTTTAATTATATTATACTAAACTAGGAAATCTCTCTATTTAGGTTGTCCGATTATTATTCTAGCACTACTTCATCTATTACTTGTTCAGATACTGAATTTGGCAGCCTATTTTCACCAGCATTTTTTATGAAAGATGCTCCATTTTGAATAATCCCCAAACGTATGGATTCATAGGTCGCTTTATCAATATTGTTATTTCTGTAATCCTCTTTCGCTTGCTTTAAATAGGATTTCGATTGGTCATCCAGATTCTCAATCTTTTCTTCTTCTGCCTTCCTTTTATCCTCATTATAATCTTTCAACTTCACCAACTCACTCATTTGGGATGCCCCTTCAAAATCCGCAAACCGCGCTTTCCCTTCGCTTGTTTTGGCATTATTCATTACTGCTTCAATCTGATTCATGACCTGTTTCACATCGGTTTCGTCGCCTACACCATTGAACGAGGATAAATCTTCATCCAGCTCTGTAATTTTTTTGACCGCCTTCTTTTTCCATTCGGCTACATCCGTAAAAGACGGGGGAGTAGCGGAAGAAATATCATTCACTTTTCCGATTATATCATGGATGATTTCGTCCTGCTTCTTCAAATCCTCAAATATTTCATTAATATCTTTCTTGACATCCTTCAAATAATTGCTCTTAATGATGGCAGAATCGCTGCTATCGACATCGGATTCGAATGTATCGATATGCTGCTCCAAATTTTCTTCAAGGTCATCAAACAATCCTTTAAATGAATCCAATAATGTTAAATGCAGTTCGCCAAAATATTGTTTCGCTTCCTTTGCCGCTTTTCCAGAAAAGGAATCCATGCCATTAATCGTTTCAATATTTTCTATTACCTTGTCTAACTGAGACTGAAAATCGGCGGAAGCTTCCTGCAGATCTTTTGAAAAATCGTTTACCTCGGACATATCCACTTTATTCGCCATTTAGAATACCCCCCTGTTTACTTGTCTTTTCTATTTTAAGTGAATGGCCAATAGATTGCCAGTTAACTTATGATTAAAATCGTTCATTGCATCTTTTGTATATATGTAACTGATCGTTGAAAATCTATTACGATCTCTCCAGTTTATTTCGGCTATATTGCTACTGTTTGGGGTACTCATTCCGATTCATTTTAAACACAACATCCCCTACAACATCCTCGAAATCACTCGCATGGTTCGTTTGTTTGATGAACTTCGCATTATCTTCATCCTTTTTATTGTCAAACACAACATAATAGTTCCCGCCTTTCATTTTTAGACCGAAGTACCTTACCTCATTAATAAATCCCGATTTCGTCTGGTTAAATTCATACTTATCTTCATGATCACTTCCATCCCTGACTGTTAATTCTTTGTCCTCTGAAAAATTAACCTTAACTTCACCTTCGCTTGATAATGCATACCATTCGCCAGCATATTTATCTGATGGTTTGCAAGCAGTTAATAATAGAATTAAACCAAGTAAGATAGCAATCTATTTAAGAGAAATACCCATGTACACACAACTCCGTTCATAAAAAAATAAATGTTACCCAATAATTGATGACGTCATT